>NZ_JBFODH010000017.1:0-189012 GCF_040908225.1 Aeromonas sp. R5-3
GGCGGTGAGGGAGGGATTCGAACCCTCGATACGTTGCCGTATACACACTTTCCAGGCGTGCTCCTTCAGCCACTCGGACACCTCACCAAATTTTTGTCTGTTGTTTAGCGTGCTCAGCCAGCACGTCGTTCGTTTCGCCGTTGCGCTGGAACGGGGCGTAATTTAGGGGAAAGGGCTGCCGGGGTCAACCACTTTTCCCCTTATTTTTCATAATCTTTATCGAATGCCTATCCCTTGAACAGAATGCCGGTTTTTTAATCCTGTTCAGGGCTTGTCGAGGATGATCAGGCTGTCCGGCAGCTCGTTCTGGTTCCGGGTGGCGGGGAAGGCGTCGGTCAGAATGGCGCTGGTCCGCTCGATGCACTCGAGGAAACCCTGTTCCACCTCCTTGTTGCGCACCCGGCGGGTGAAGTCATCGATGATCTCCTGCCACTGGGCGTTGTCGATGTGCTGGGCGATGCCGTCATCCACCAGGATCTCCACGTAGTGCTCGGCCACCGAGACGAAGATCAGCACCCCCAGCCGATCCCGGGTGCGGTGCAGCCCCTGCTCGACAAACTGCAGTCGTGCCATCAGGGCGGCCCTGTGCTGGCGCACCTGTTTCGGGATCAGGTACATCTTGATGGGGGTCCAGTGGAACAGGATGCTCAGTACCAGCCAGACCGACCACTGCACCAGCAGGATCTCGTACCAGCCGAGCCAGAAGCCTAGCTCGAACACCAGCAGCGGTGTCAGCATGGCCAGCAGGGCCGCCCACAGGGTGGGGATGTAGCGATAGCCGTCGCTGGCGGGGGCCAGCACGGTCACCAGCTCGGCATCGGTTGCCTGCTCCGCCTGTTTGACCCTGGCCTGCAACGTGTGAAAGAACTGTTTCGAAATCATGTGTCGTCTCTTAATCCCTGTTACCAACCACCGGAAGCGCCGCCTCCACCAAAACTGCCGCCCCCTCCGCTGAAACCACCGCCACCACCAAAGCCGCCGCCGGAGCGACCGGCACCGAAGCCACCGGTGAGGTAAGCGGCACGGCGCCGGCCACCTCGACCACCACCGCCGCCACCGCCACGCAGGTTGTGCAGCACGATCATCACAATCACCATCAGGATGAACAACCAGGGGCCGCCCAGCTTGTCCTTGCTGGCGTTGTCTACCGGTTTGTACTCGCCCGCCAGCGCCTGCATGATCGCCTGGCTGCCAGCGACCACCCCGGCCACCATGTCGCCGCGCTTGAACGCGGGCAGGATCCGGGTCTGGATGATGTTGGCGGCGATGGCGTCGGGCAGGGCCCCTTCCAGTCCGTAGCCTACCTCGATGCGCACCTTGCGCTCATCCTGGGCGATCAAGAGCAGTACGCCGTTGTCCTTGCCTTTCTGGCCGATCCCCCAGTGCCGGCCGAGCTGATAGCCGTACTCTTCGATGGTGTCACCCGCCAGCGTGTCGATGGAGACCACCACCAGCTGGATGCCGCTGCGCTTCTCGAACGCCGCCAGCTGCTGGGTGAGCTGGTGGGCCTGCTTGCGGGACATCAGGTTGGCCTCGTCCACCACCCGTCCGCTCAGGGCGGGGAAGGTGGGGGCGGCGGACACCACCGCCGTCCACAACAGCAGGCAGGGCAGCAGGGCACGGATCACGAGGTTCATTGGAAGCTGACCTTGGGCGCCTCATCGGCACCGGGCTTGGCGCTGAACGTGGGTTTGGCCTCCAGATCCGAGTAGAGCAGCTTGGACCAGATGATGCCCGGGAAGGTGCGGATCTCGGTATTGAACTGGCGCACCGCCTCTATGTAGTCACGCCGCGCCACCGAGATGCGGTTCTCGGTGCCTTCCAGCTGGGCCTGCAGGGTGAGGAACTGCTGATCGGCCTTGAGCTCGGGATAGCGCTCGACCACCACCATCAAGCGGGAGAGGGCGCCGGAGAGCTGGTTCTGGGCCGCTTCAAACTCCTTGAGCTGGGCTGGATCGCTCACCTGCAGGTTGCCGACCCGGGCTCTGGCATCGGTCACCGCCTTGAGGGTCTCCTGCTCGTGGCTGGCGTAGCCCTTGACGGTGGCCACCAGATTGGGGACCAGATCGGCGCGGCGCTGATACTGGTTTTCGACCTGGCCCCAGCTCGCCTTGACCTGCTCATCGAGAGTGGGAATGTTGTTCATGCCGCAACCGGTCAGGCCCAGCAGCAGCGTCAGGGTCAACAGGGTGCGGGTTGCCCGTTGCCAGAGTGAAGTGCCCATCTTGTTGTTCTCCATTGATATTTTTTACAGATAACGGCTCACCATAGCAGCTTGTGGTCAACCGCCACAACGGGCGGGCAGCCTGGGTTTGTGATAAGCCATCGAAACCTTGGGCAACTGCGGCTTGTCCTTGAGCCAGGAGGCCAGCTCGGCGCCACAGCCGTTGCCGGGCGGGATCGGGGCTTGGGGCTGGCAATCCGGGCTGTCGGCCGGGCAGCGCAGGCGCACATGAAAGTGGCTGAAGTGGCCGACCCAGGGACGCAGCTTGCCGACCCAGGGCTCGTCGGCCGCCCGTTTGCATACCTCGGCCTTGAGCACTGGGTTGATGAAGATGCGGGCCACCTCGGGCTTGCTGGCCGCCAGACGCAGCAGATTGAGCTGCTGGGGGCCGAAGCGTCCGGGCAGCACCCGGTAGCTGGGTTCGTCGATCAGCGCCCACTCCTTGGGGGCATCCTGCTCCCAGCGGGAGATGGGCTGGTTGGCCATGCGAAACCAGATGTCGGCATCGAGGCCGGTCTGATGGCTGCGATGGCCGGAGGTGAACGGGCCGCCGCGGGCCATGGCGAGATCGGCGATGTAGAGATCCGGCATGCCGGCCATGCGGGTCTGGTTGGCCAGGGTGGTGAGGTAGGCGATGAGCTCGGGGTGGCCGTAGTAGCGCAGTCGCTTGGTGCGGATCACCTGATAGCCGGGGCCGCTCAGCGGCAGCGCTACCCCGTTCTTGAGGCAGCCGGCGGAGTAGCCGCCAATGGCTTCGGCCTGGCGGGGATGAGGTTCGGCAAGAAAGGCACTGGCCATGAAGAGCAGGGTGGTGGCAAGCATGAGACTCCCGACAAGCGTGCAAATGGACTCAGATGGAGGGAATGATATCAAGAGTGCAGCGAAGCCGTCATCCAGCTGGCGGCGCGGGTTGCATCCTGCGGGGTGGCTCGCGCACAATGCGCGACAAAAATGGCGCGTCCAAGCGTCTATGGACAAGGAGAGATGAATGAAGGTCAGTGAGCTGGTGAACAAAACGGGGCTGGTCTGGCTGATGCCCCCCGCCCGCCGTTTCTATCCGGTGATGGCGCTCTTGCTGCTGGCGAGCCTGCTCACCGTGCTGGCCGCCATCGGTCTGGGTTACCCACAGATGGGGCTGCTGCCCTGGGTCGGGCTGGTGTTCGGCGGTATCGTACTGCTGATGATGGTGCTGCCTCGCAGCTGGCAGCGCTGGCGGCTGGCGGAGCTGGCCTGGGACGAGACCCACCTCTATCTGCTCAATGGCAGCAACGATCAGGCGCTGGCGCTGCCCAGGGCGGCATTGGTCGGGGTCGAGCGGGATCGCAAGGTGGGCCACGATGGCCAGTGGCTGGCCTTCAGTCTGGATCTGGCGCTCGATGAAGAACAACTGGCTGCCGCCACCGCGCTGATGGGGCTCGGCCGCGAGGGAACCCACGCCGTAGCGCCCGGCATCTACCGTTTCGGCTTTAAGCGGGCCTGGCATGGCCGGCGTACGCTGCAGGGGCTGCTGGACGCCCTGCTCCCCATATGAGCTGACTATTTTCTCGACAATCTTTGCCAAAGCTCAGATACTGCCAGTGACTCGAATTGATCTTGTCTGCTCTGTTCGCCCAACAGATCAATGAGTTGAGTGAACGGAGCGGGGAAGTGCCCGGACACGACGTCCCGGCAGGTCCGGCATGGGGGGTGTGCCCTTACCTTTGTGTTGGTGATTGGATAGAGAAGGCACCTTGAATCGAGAGTGGATGGCATGAAGATTTACGTAGGTAATCTGTCGTACCGGATGACGGCCGACGAACTGAAAACCGTGTTCAGCCAATTTGGGCAGGTAGACAAGGTCGATATCATCATCGATCGCGATACCGGTCAGTCCAAGGGGTTTGGCTTCATTGAAATGCCTGTCAATGGCGAGGCCGAAAAAGCCATCGCCGGTTTGCATGGCACCGAGATTGGTGGCCGTACCATTACGGTCAACCAGGCCAAACCGAAGACAGATGCACCACGTGGTCGCCCCCAGCGTCATCGCTGAGCTGCCTCGATAACGCAAAACGGCATGGGTTTCCCCCATGCCGTTTTTGTTTCTGGCGTTTGCCGGATAAATCAGGGCACGTCGTGGCCGAGCGCCGCCTTGCGGATGCGGAACCACTGCTGGCGACTGAGGGCGATGGACTGGGAGGCCACGGCGGCGGCGATCCGCTCCCGCTTGCCGGAGCCTATCAGCGGCAGTGGCTGGCTTGGCAGCATCATGACCCAGGCATAGACCACCTGCTCGATCTGCTCTGCGCCCACCTCATGGCGGATCTGCTCGAGCTCGGCGCGCAGCGGGGCATATTCGGGGGCCTGGAACAGGCGTCCCCCCCCGAGGCAGGACCAGGCCATCGGCTTGATGCGCAGCTGCTGGCACTGATCCAGGGTGCCGTCCAGGGTGGTGCTCTGATTGAGCGGCGAGATCTCCAGCTGGTTGGTCACCAGCGGGAAGGGCAGGCGTGACTGCAGCAGCTCGAACTGGCGGGCTGTGAAGTTGGAGACGCCGGCATGCTTGATCTTGCCCGCCTGCTTGAGGGTGATGAAGGCATCGGCCACCTCGTCGGCATCCATCAGGGGGTCCGGGCGGTGGATCAGCAGCAGATCCAGGTGATCGGTGCCGAGCTTTTGCAGGGAGGCCTCGGCGCTGGCGATGATGTGAGCCTTGCCGGTGTTGTAGTGATTCAGCGCGTGTTCCGGCTTGGCGGTGAGGGCGATGCCGCACTTGCTGACGATCTCCATCCGGTTGCGCAGGGAGGGGTCAAGGCGCAGCGCCTCGCCGAAGGCCTGCTCGCACTGGTAGCCGCCATAGATGTCTGCGTGATCGATGGTGGTGACCCCCAGATCCAGGTGGTACTTCATCAGATCCAGCAGGGCGCTCGGGGAGAGCTGCCACTCCATCAGGCGCCAGTAGCCCATGATGAGACGGGAGAAGGTCGGGCCCTTGGGGTGGAGGGGGAGGCGAGATACGGACATGGATGCTCCTTGGCTCATAAGGGTAAAAAGATGCTGCCCGCATCTTGGTCTCTTCTGGTTGGCAAGGCAATAATGCGGCTTTTGTTAATTCGAACTTTGGTTCTGAGGGAGAGGACATGGACGGTTTTGCCGAACGCTTGCAGAGCTTGATCGGAACGGGCAGCGTCAGCGCCTTTGCCCGCAAGGTGGGGTTGAGCGAGGCTCTGATCCGCAAATATCTGAAGGGTGCTGAACCCGGGCTTGGCAAGGCGAACCAGATTGCCATGGCCGCCAACTGCTCGCTGGAGTGGCTCGCCACCGGCTGTGGCTACCTCTATCGACAGGCGGAGGTGGTGGATCGGGAAGCCCTGGAGGCGGCCGGCAGCCTGTTGCAGGAGCAGAAGCCCGGATTGTCGCTGCCGGAAGCAGACGCACAGGTGATCCTGCTCGCCTATTACCAGTTCTTGCGCAGCCACAAGCAGGCTGACGGGTTTCTCGATCTGGCGCGGGCCCGCGAATTTGGCAGGCACCTGCATGAGACATAAGCCCGGATGGGGATGGCCCGGCTACGGACAGGGATTATTCTGATACCCTCTAAACAGATGAGGGCAGCGGGGAGAGGGCGATGGGCTATCTGATCTTGGGCAGCGGCGGCTTGGGCACGGCACTGGCACATGAGCTGTCCGCTCGCGGCGAGGAGCTGGTGCTGGCTGGCCGGCAACTGCCAAAAGGGGTGGATCCCGCCTGTTATTTCCCGCTGCAGGAGGTGGACGCCCTCTCCTTCGATGCCCTGTTCACCCTCTATGACACGGCGGCGTTGCCGAGCGTGGTGATCAACACCATAGGTCTGCTGCACGACATCAACTTCATGCCGGAGCGGCGAGTGGAGGAGGTCAACCCCAGGTGGTTGTGCGACAGCCTGCTGGCCAATGCCTGGCCGCACCTGGCTCTGGCCGCCTGTCTGAGCCGGCGCATGACGCCGGATGCCCGGCTCTGGCTTTGCTCTCTTTCCGATCTGGCCGGCAGCCTCGGCGCCAACGAGACGGGCAGCCGTTACAGCTACCGGATGAGCAAGGCGGCGCTCAACATGGGGGCGAAAACGCTGGCCCACGAGTGGCGTGAACGCTTTCCCGCCGCCGGGGTGATCACCGTCCATCCCGGGCTGATGGATACCCCCATGAATCAGCCCTTCCTGCATGAGCTGGCGACCGAGACCCTTCAGGATCCGGCGCTTGTGGCGCCGCGTCTGCTTGATCTTCTCAACCAGCTGTCGCCGGCCCAGTCCGGCAGCTTCCTTGACTTGCAGGGCCAGCCGCTGCCCTGGTAAGCCGTCACCGGCTTCACATTCCGGAAACGGTCCGCTTGCCAAGCCAGCCATGGCTGGCTAACGTCATGCTCCAGCTTCAGGAGGGATGTCATGCGCTATATCGATTTACGAAGTGATACGGTCACCCAGCCCACGGATGCCATGCGCCAGAGCATGCTGCATGCCGAGGTGGGGGATGATGTCTACGGGGAAGATCCCGGCGTCAATGCACTGGAGGCCCGCGGGGCCGAGCTGCTGGGCAAGGAGGCCGCGCTGTTTGTCCCCTCCGGCACCATGTCCAACCTGTTGGCGGTGATGAGCCACTGTCAGCGCGGGGAGGGGGCCATCGTGGGCCAAGGGGCCCACATCTATCGTTATGAAGCTCAGGGGAGCGCCGTGCTGGGCTCGGTCGCACTGCAGGCGGTGCCCATGCAGGCTGACGGTTCGCTGGCGGTGGCCGATGTGGCCGCGGCCATTGCCCCTGACGATGCCCATTTTGTGCAGACCCAGCTGGTCTGCCTCGAAAACACCCACAATGGCAAGGTGCTGCCGCTTCACTACCTGCAGGCGATGCGCGAGTTCGTCGACGAACGCGGGCTGCAGCTGCATCTGGACGGGGCGCGCCTGTTCAACGCCGCCGTGGCGAGCGGTCACGGGGTACACGAACTGGCCGCTCCCTTTGACAGCATCTCCATCTGCCTCTCCAAGGGGCTGGGGGCGCCGGTGGGGTCGCTGCTGGTGGGCTCTCGCGCCTTCATCGCCCGCGCCAGACGGCTGCGCAAGATGCTGGGGGGCGGCATGCGTCAGGCGGGGATCCTGGCCCAGGCCGGTCTGTTTGCCCTCGAACAGCACGTCGCCCGCCTGGCGGACGATCACCGCCGTGCGAGGCGCCTGGCCGAAGGGTTGGCTGCCTTGCCCGGCATCACCCTGGATCTGGCCCAGGTGCAGACCAACATGGTCTTCCTGCAGCTGGCAAAAGAGCAGAGCGGTCCCCTGCTTGCCTTCATGAAGGAGCGGGGGATCCTCTTCTCCGGTTACGGCGAGATGCGGCTGGTGACCCATCTGCAGATCACCGATGACGACATCGACGAGGTGATCGACGCCTTCACCGAGTACCTCGGGGCCCGCTGAGCGCCTCACAACAAAACAGGGCGCCAAGGCGCCCTGTTTTCATTGTGCTGCAAAGAGTCTTCATGCCTGGCGCTGGCCGCTCATCAGCATGGCCTCGTCGGTGGCGTCGTAGATCATCACGGCGATGTGGGTCACCTGGCCGCCGAAGTCGGCCAGCGGCACCAGGGTCAGGTTCTGGAACATGTGGGGCGCTGAGCCCGTGATGGGGCGGTAGTTGGAGAAACGCAGCAGATAGGGCTTCTGCTCCCAGGTGCTGAAAGCGCGGTTGTTGAGCTTGAACACCATGTTGGCCTTGCGCTCGAACCAGGCGCGATCCACGTCGGGGAAGAGATCGAACAGCACGCCATCGCGCACCTCGCCGGCCAGCCGGCCGCTGTGGCTCTCCATGAAGCCGTTCCACACCTGCACCCTGTACTCCTTGTCGAGTACGACCAGCCCCACGTCCAGGTTCTGGACTATGTTCATCAGCCAATGAAATTCACGGATTTCCATGGTCACTCCTAGAGCATGTGCATGATTTTGTTGTTCATGGTGGCGATGGAATCTTCGGTAAACAGCAGCAGCAGATCGCACTGCACCGCGTAATCCTGGACCCGGTAGTTGATCTCGATGGCCAGCGTGCGGCGCCAGCGACTCTTGTTGGTGTTGATGAGCTCGTTGATGGGCCTGTGCTGGCCGAGCACCACGGGGTGACCCTGACTGAAGGGGGTATCGAGCTGGCTGGCGTAGCCGCGCAGGAAGGCGCCGATCAGCACGTTGGCGGTGTCCATCAAGAGCTCCAGCTCGGCGTTGCGATCGAGTGTGCCCTGATGGTTCATCAGCCGGGCCAGATCCTTGAAGCTGGAGTCGTGAAACAGGATCAGCGCCTCGCCGGCGATGCCTGCGCCGATAAAGCCCTGGCAGACGGCGGAGAGGGTGTCCGAGTCGGCGGCGGCCGAGAGGGCCATGTGCAGCTCGGATACCTCCAGCACGTTGACGTTGGGGATGGGCAGCACCACGAAGGCGTTGAGCAGGCGGGCCAGCAGGTCGGCGGCCTGACCCATGGAGACGTTGGCGAGCTCCTGATAGGCATCGCGCACTTCGGGGCTGATCTTGATGCCGGTATCGACGCTGCCGGCATCGACCACTGCCTGAGCTGCGGGGCTGGCGGCTTCCGGTACGGCGCTGCCCTTGGCCTGCCACAGATCATGCTGCTTCAACAGGGCGCTGAGGGTCTCCGGGGCGGCCGGTTTCTTGATGAAGTCGAGCGCCCCCAGTCCCATCACCCGCTGATAGGCTTCCGGCTGGATGTCGCCTGAGACCACGATCACCTTGTTGCGCAGCCCTTCGCGCTTGAGGGTCTCCAGTACTCCGTAGCCGTCCATCTCCGGCATGGTCAGATCCAGAAAGATCAGATCCCCATGCCCTATCAGGACCTGCTCTATCCCTTCCAGCCCGTTGGCGGCGTAGTGGAGCGTCACGTCCCAGTCGGCGGGGAGGGCGCGGGCCAGCTGTTTACGGGCGAATCCTGAGTCATCACATATCAATACATTCATAGTGTTAGGCCGGCCTGGTCAACGAGGATTGCTATAAGTGTGGCCCGCCAACGGTCAGATGCAATGAGACAGGCTGGTCGCCGGTGAAAATTGGTTGTCCCACTGCAGGCTCCGGTAGCGCGCTGAGTATTTTTCAACAAAATCAGCGAACATCTTAACACGCAACGGGGCAAACTGAGGCTGGCAACGCAACATGTAGAAGGGGCGGTTGCCGGTTTTCCAGTCGGGCAGCACCGCGACCAGCTGCTCATCCTGCAGGAAAGGGTGCACGTAATGGAGCGGGGCGTTGACGATCCCCAGGTGCCGTCTGGCCGCGCGAACGGCGGCCTGGGTCTGGTTGACGGTGAGCCTGGCGGCCCGTTTGATCTGCACCGTCTGCTCCTCCCGGTCGGTCAGTTGCCAGTGCTGATGGGGCCAGCAGTAGATGAGCGCATGCTCCTCCAGCTGGCCCGGATGGGAGGGGGTGCCCATCTTCTCCAGATAGAGGGGGGAGGCAAACAGGCCGTATTCGATGTGGCCGAGGCAGAGCGCATTGGGCAGGGACTGGGGGAGCTCGCCGTTGAAAAACACCAGATCCCGATCGTTGTCGAACAGGTGTTGATGATCGTTGGTCTGGGTGATGTCGAACTGCACCTCGGGGTAGCGCAGGCCAAAGTCCGCCAGCATGTCGACCAGGATGGTGTTGGAGAGGGCGATGGGGGCTGCCAGGCGAATTACGCCGTTGAGGTCGGCCTCTTTGCCCTGGATCTCGCCGGTGGCCTGCTCGATTTCACCGAGCGGGGTGCACAGGCGCTCGTAGTAGCGCAGTCCTTCATCGGTCAGGCGGAGTTTGCGGGTGGATCTGTGTAGCAAGGAGCAGCCGAGCTGCTCTTCCAGCTGAGAAATACGTCGACTGATGGTGCCGGTGGGCATGCCCAGTGCAGCGGCCGCGTGGGAGAAGCCTCCCTCTTGTACCACCTTGACGAACAGATAGAACTCTTCGATGTACTTCATAAGCGGTGTTCTGGGTGTAACAAGGCAGTGACCTTAAGAAGTGCGGCCAGCCTTGGCAAGCTCAATCCGGCGTTTAATTGATCTGGATTAGATTCGACTCCCGCTGATACTGGTGCAAAAGTCGGACAAATTCGGCCGGATCCCGGTCCAGACTGTTGTCCGGCACCAGCAGATCGTAGCCGAGCAGATCGCGCAGCCGGGTCATGCGGTTGGCCAGCATGGCGATCACCCCCTCATAGCGTTGACCGGAGGGGGAGCGAAAGTGACTCTCTTCCAGCAAGCCTTCCCCCTGAAAGGGGTCGCCGCAGCCCCCGCCGATGCATTCGGGTTGCTCACTGCGCAGTGCCTGCAACAGGACGCCGCGCTGCTCGGTCAGCAGGCGCACTGCCAATCTGGGTGTGATCAATGTCAAAAAATCGTCGTAATCTTTGATCTTCAAACCTATGTAGGGCAGGGGGACCAGATCCCAGCCCAGATGAATGCGTGGCTGGTCGATTCGCTGAATATTTCTCCATTTCAGGAGCCAACCGCCGTATTTGTGGTGATATTGCAGACAATCGTGACAGAGCGACAGGCTGAAATGGGGCTCGACCAGCTTCAATGAGCCGATAAAGATCATCATCAGACCCGCCAACAGGCCGGAGACCGGGGGGATTAGTGGTTGTTCACCGAGTAAAAAAAGTATAAAAATCATAGCAATGCTTACTATGATGCCCAACAATACCAACGTGAGTCCGTTTTTCCTGACCATGGGTTTCACATGTAGCGTTTTCATATGAAGTCAGCCCCTTGCGCATGCTTGTTTCCATTATGGGCTGGATCCGATTTTGTACCAGCATCGGTTGCCCGGGAGGGCTCTCCGCCGCTGGGTTTCCCAGTGATCACATACCATGAATCACCATATTAGATGAATACGCTAGACGAACGGTTATTGAACGGGATGGATGTGTTGCATACCCCAATCTGGGTGTATGACATCCGGCATCACCATATCTATTGGGCCAATCGCGCCGCCTTGAATGTGTGGGAGGCCAGCTCGCTGGACGAACTGCAGTCGCGCGATTTCTCGGCCGACATGGCACAGGCCATCGATCTGCTGTTGCAGCGCTACCTCGGGGACTTTCAGCAGGGGCGCAGCTACAGCGAGTGGTGGACCCTCTCCCCAAAGGGGGTAAAGAAACAGGTTTATCTGCGCCTCTCCGGTATCCAGCTGGCGGGGCGGCTGATGATGATGACCGAGGCGGTCATCGATGCCGACACCCTCTATCAGGAGTCCTCCCTCGCCACCGGCGATACCCTGGCCTGCCTGTTTGACAACCTGGGCCGGCTCGAGAGCGGCAATCACCACTTCGAGATGTGCTTCGGCGATGAGGTACATCACCTCTCCCAGCTCTTCTCCGGCAATGACGACGCCTTCTATCAGAAGCTCTCCCGGCTCGATGAAGTGGTGGCAGAGGGGGAGTGCCGCACCCTCAAGGGGATGCGCTGGTTTCAGTACCAGTTTCGTCACATCCAGCAGGGGGCCCAGATCCTGCTCACCATGCGCGACATCACCGACCGCAAGCTGGAGGAGCTGGAGCATCGCCACCTGGCCTGGCACGACTCGCTGACCGGCCTGCTCAATCGCTATGGCTTGATGAAATCGCTGGAAGCCTATTGCGGGCTGGGCGGGCGTTTCGCCCTGGTGTTCATGGACCTGGACAACTTCAAGCTGGTCAACGACAACTACGGCCACAAGGCTGGTGACCGGCTGCTGGAGCGGGTCGCCGGCCGGCTCAAGCAGATCTGTCCGCGCGATGTGGAGCTGGCCCGGCTCGGTGGCGACGAATTTACCGCGCTGGTGCCGCTCAGCCACTCCAGCGATCGGGCGCAGGAGGTGGCCGACCTCATGCTCTCCCAGATGACCAAGCCGTTGCAGCTGAGCGGGGTGCCCGAGGTGACCATAGGCGGCAGCATCGGCATCGCCATCTATCCGGATGATGCGGACGACGGCGACAATCTCATCACCCGCGCCGACATGGCCATGTACCAGGCCAAGCAGATGGGGCGGCTGCGCTGGCAGCGCTTCACCCCCAGCATGCAGCAGACCCTGCATCGTAAGCTGACCCTGAAACAATTCCTGGCCAAGGCCATCGGGCGGGGGGAGCTCAGCCTCTGCTACCAGCCCCAGGTGGATGTGGCAAAAGGCAGGTTGCTCGGGTACGAGGCGCTGCTGCGCTGGCATAATCCCGTATTGGGCCATGTCTCGCCGGTGGAATTCATCCCGCTGGCGGAAGAGATGGGGCTCATTCGCGAGATAGGTGGCTGGGTGTTGTCGACGGCACTGGCCCAGATGGCACACTGGCAGAAGGAGTGGCGGGTGAGCGTGCCGGTGTCGGTCAATCTCTCCGGCTTTCAGCTCTCGTCCTTCCTGCCGGAGCTGGTGGCCCAGCAGCTCAAGGAGTTTGGCGTGGATGCCGGCCTGCTCACGCTGGAGCTGACCGAGACGGTATTGATGCTGGACATGAAGGGGTGCATCGAGATCCTCGATGGCCTGAGCGAGCAAGGGATCAAGATTGCCATCGATGACTTCGGCACCGGCTACTCGTCGCTGGCCTATCTCAACCGGCTGCCCATCGACACCATCAAACTGGATCGCTCCTTCGTGGTGGGGCTCAACCTGCCGGTGATCCGGGCCACCGTCGCCATGGCCACCAGCCTGGGCCTTGGCATCATGGCCGAAGGGGTGGAGGACGAACACGAACTGGCCGCCCTGCGCACCCAGGGCTGCCACGTGTTTCAGGGTTTTTTGTTCAGCAAGCCGATGTCGGTGGCGCAGGTGGAAGAGAGCGGCTTCGTGGTCAGCTGCAAGGCGGGCAACTATCCGCTGGCCGGTTAGCCGGTCGTGCTGTGACGCGAGCGCGGGGGGCCTTGGGCCCCCCGCTGTTTTTGGGTAGAGTGTGGGCTTCTTCATATGGAGGCAACATGAACCCGACTCTCGACCTTATTCTTGCCCATCGCTCCATTCGTCAATTCACCGCCGACCCCATCAGCGAGGCCCAGCTCGACCAGATCCTGAGTGCGGCACAGGCCGCCTCCAGCTCCAGCTTTCTGCAGGCCAACAGCATCATCCGGGTGACCGACAAGGCCCTGCGCAGCCAGCTTGCCGAACTGGCGGGGCATCAAGCCTATGTGGCCCAGGCGGCCGAGTTCCTGCTCTTTTGTGCCGATTATCATCGCCACTGCGAGGTGGTGCCGGACGCCCAGACCGGCTTTGTCGAGCAGTTGCTGATCGGCGCCATCGACGGTGCCCTGATGGCCCAGAATGCCCTGCTGGCAGCCCAATCCATGGGGCTTGGCGGTGTCTATATCGGCGGGATCCGCAACAACCCGGCTGCGGTGAGCGAGGCGGTGGGTCTGCCGCATCAGGTGATCCCGCTGTTCGGTCTCTGTCTCGGCCATCCGGCTCAGGCGCCTGAGCAAAAACCCCGTTTGCCCCGCGCTCTGGTGGTGCATGAAAACCGCTATCAGGCCGAACTGGATCGGGAGCTGCTTGCCAGCTATGACCAGCAGATCGAGGCGTATTACCAGTCCCGCAGCAGCAACAACAAGCAGCAGAGCTGGAGCGGCCAGATCCGGGGCATTCTTGGCAAGGAGGCGCGGCCCTTCATGCAGGATTTCCTGCGATCCCGGGGCTTCAGCCTCAAGTAATGAGCCCGATGGGCGATACTAAGGGGTAATGGCGGTGTCGCCAGCGCCGCGTGATCCCGGTTTTCCCCCGTGTTTGTGCCCACCTTGCGGCACAAATCGGGGGCAAGCCTTGCGGTGCGGACTACCTTAACTAGGTAAGCTGTTGTAGGATCACGCAATTGAATTGGGACAGGAGTTTGGACTTCCTATGATTTTAACCTTGGTATTGCTGTCTATTGGCGCACTCCTGTTTCTGGTCATCGCCTATAACGTGATGCAGCAATATAAGCAGAAGGCAGAGGCCGACAAGCGTCACGCCATCGCCCGCTACAAGTCGGTGGTGGATGAAACCGAAGAGATGCTGCTCAACGTCAACCTGGTGCCCTTCTCCAAGAACATAGTGCTGCTGTTGCAGCACAGGATCCTCGATGCCTATCGCGCCATCGCCCTGGTGATGCCCAATGCCCAGATCAAGCAGCGCATTGTCGACGTGCAGACCCAGATCAAGAACGTGCAGGAGAACTACAGCAGCCAGGATGAGGGGCACTTCAAGACCCCCGAATCGGATCGTCAGGCCATCCAGATGTTGCAGCTGGTCAAGAAGATGCGGGCCGTGCTGCGGGTCGAACACAACAAGGGCAAGATAGATCCGCAGGGCTTTGCCCAGGAGGATCGCCGCCTCGAGCTGATGCAGCTCAAGGTCAACATCGCCAACCTGGTGAAGCGAGCCATGGATGCCCAGATCCAGGGGCAATACGGCACCTGTCGCCAGCTCTACACCAAGGGGCTCTCCGCCCTGGCCAGCGTCGCGGATAAAGATCCCTACCTGATGGCGCGGGAAGAGGACATGCGGCAGGGGCTGGCCGGACTCGACGCCCATCTCCAAGAGCACAGCGAAAAAGAGCTGCAAAACATCAAGGACAAAGAGGCGGACGAACTGGACGTCTTGTTCCAACCCAAGAAGAAATGGTGATCATGTCACATCCACTCGATACCACACTGGGGCCGATGGCCCCATTTGTTTGCCAGCTGTTGACCGAGCTGGACGAACTTGCCGTCCATCCCGCCGCCATCGAGGTCGACCACCTCTGCTATCGGGCCGCCACCCTGGTGGAGTACCAGACCCTGAAGGGGCTGCTGGCAACCCATGGCGACTTGCTGGTGGAGGGGATGATCGGCGGACGGCCCATCGCCACCTATCGCCTGCATCAACCAGTGCCCCATGCCCACGGCAGCGTGCCCTGCATCGAGCTGGCGGCGCCCAAACCCGGTCGCAGCCATCAGGCCGGGCTGGAACATATCGAGCTGGTGGTGCCTTCGCTGGATGCCTTGCTGGCAGCCCATCCCGAGGTGGCCTTCAAGACCGGCAACCTGAATGATGAACGCAATCCCGATGTGGCGGTGATGCTGGCCTCTGGGCAGATCAAATTCCATCTGCGCACCTTGGCCGAGGTGATCGAGGAAGAGGGGGCGAGTGGCGCCGTGGTGCCGGTGTCTGCCGGATACTACGACCAGGCTTGATGAGACGGGGCCGCTTGACTGGCCCCGTCTGATATCAGGAATAACATCAGGGATGACAGATGCGGGGGCGGGCGGGGCGTCCCTTCAAATGGCCGAGCCAGAGGCTCAATCCCGCCGTGATGACCAGTACCAGCTCGATGCCGAGCACCAATCCCCCGAGTCCTCCCTGCTCCCAGAAGGGGTGAAGATAAAGTCCTCCCAGACTTGCCCCCAGATAGTAACCCACCAGATAGAGCGATGAGGCGAGCGCCCGGTTGTGCTCCACGTGCTGGCCGACCCAGGCGCTGGCACAGGCGTGGGCCAGAAAAAAGCCGAAACTCGAGATGAGCAGACCGGACAGGATGGCCCCGAGCGAGCCGCACAGCAGCAGGGCACTGCCGAGTGCCATCAGCGTTATGCCGACCAGCAGCAGACGTTGTGCCCCCCAGCGATGGGCGCAGCGCCCGCTGAGGGAGGAGGCCACCGTCCCCGACAGATAGGTCAGAAACAGCATGCCGAGACACTGGGTCGGCATGGAGAAGGGGGGGCTGGCCAGCAGGAAGGTGAGGTAGCTGTATTGGTTCAGAAACACCATGAAGTTGAGGCCGCCGATGAGATAGGCCCCCACCAGCAGCGGGTTGCCGAGGTGGCTGGCGATGGCCTGGCGAAACTGGCCCGGCTTGGCGATGACGGGCACGAAACGGGTCTGGGCCGGCAGCAGCCAGATGACGAGGGGCAGCAGGGCCAGGCTGATGAGGCCGATGCCGAGAAAGGTGTGCTGCCAGTCGCCAAACCAGCCGGCCAGCAGGCCGCCGACCACCCGACCGGCGATGCCCCCCAGCGAGTTGGCGGCGATGTAGACCCCGACGGCGGAGAGCAGGGCCCGCTTGCTGAACTCTTCCCCCATGTAGGCGATGGCGGTGGCGGGCAGCCCCGCCAGCAGCACACCCTGCAGGATCCGCAACAGCAACAGCTGTTCAAACTGGCTGACCAGGCTAATGAGCAGGGAGATCAGGATGGCGCCAGCCAGGCTCCACAGCATGATCCGGCGCCGGCCGAAGCGATCCGCCAGCCGGGCGCAGACGAGCAGCGAGACGGCGAGCCCTGCGGTGCAGCCGGCCAGGGTCCAGCCGGCCGACAGCGAGCTGACGGAAAATACCTCGGCCAGCAGCGGCAGCAGGGGGTGGGTTTGATAGAGATTGAGAAACACCAGGAAGGAGCCCAGGCTGAGGGCCAGGGTGGCGCGGATCCATTCACGACTACCGACTTCGATCATATGCAATTGTCCTGACAGCTTTGTTGCAGGTTAGTGCGCGCCAGAACATAAATATAATATATTTAAGTTATCCATCTAATAAACCAAATTGATATGGACCTCAAACAGCTCACCTATCTGCTGGCGGTGCGGGATGCCGGCTCTTTTACCAAGGCGGCCAACGGGTTGCACGTGGCACAGCCCGCCATCAGCATGGCCATCGCCAAGCTGGAGCAGCAGCTCGAGCTGCGCCTGTTCGACCGTCAGGATCGCAACGTGCGGCTCACCCCGGAAGGGGAGGTGCTCTGTCGTCATGCCGAGCGCCTGCTGCGCCAGATGCACCAGGCCGAGGCCGAGATGGCCGAGCTCAAGGGGCTGGAGCGCGGAGAGGTGCGCATCGGCATCCCCTACATGATGGGCTCCTATTACTTCCCGCCGATCCTGATGGCCTTCAAGCATCGCTACCCCGGCCTCAAGATCCGGGTGGAGGAGGCGGGTACCCGCGAGCTGTTGAGCCGGATGGTGGACGGTTCGCTGGATCTCGCCATCCTCATCACCAGCGATCTGCCGCCGGCGCTGGAAGGGGCCCAACTGCTGCGTGAAGAGATGCTGATGGTGGTGGGGGAAGAGCATCCGCTGCGTCAGGCCCGGAGTGTGTCGTTGAGCGAGTTCTTCAGCCAGGAGCTGGCGATGTTTCGCCGCGGTTTCTATCACCGCGAGCACATGGAAGCGCTGGCCCAGGGGCTGGGCTGCGAGCCCGACATCGCCTTTGAGAGCAACCTCATCCCGTTGCTCAAGGCGGTGGTGAAGCAGGGTTTTGCGGTGACCACCTTCTTGCGGATGGCGCTGGACGAAGAGCCTGCCCTGACCGGGATCCCGTTTGCGCCCCCGATCTTTCTCGATCTCTGCGTGGCGTGGCGGCGGGGGGATCCGCTCTCCATGGCCAACCGGGCTTTGCGGGATTTTCTGCTGGCGCAGGCACAGCCATAAATGGCCAAGTAAGGAAAGGCTATCAGGCAAAAGTTTGTTAGTATTAGTTCAAGTTGCCTTTAGAGCCTAACATCATGAAACTCCAACAATTGCGTTATATCGTTGAGGTTGCCAACCACAGACTGAACGTGTCGGCAACGGCAGAGAGTCTCTACACCTCTCAGCCAGGGATCAGCAAGCAGGTGCGCATGCTGGAAGATGAGCTGGGGATCCAGATTTTCGAGCGTAGTGGCAAACACCTGACCCAGATCACCCCGGCGGGACGGGACGTGATCAAGATTGCCAACGAGATCCTGGGCAAGGTGGAGAGCATCAAGTCGGTGGCGAGTCAGCACACTCACCCCGAACAGGGCACGCTCCATATCGCGACGACCCACACCCAGGCCCGTTATGCACTGCCTGACGTGATAAAAGGCTTCATCAAGCGCTTTCCCAAAGTTTCCCTGCACATGCATCAGGGCACGCCGACCCAGATCAGCGAAGCCGTGGTCAAGGGTCAGGCGGACTTTGCCATCGCCACCGAGGCGCTGCACCTGTACGAAGATCTCATCATGCTGCCCTGCTACCACTGGAACCGCAGCGTGATCGTCCCCAAGGGTCACCCGCTGACCCAGGTCGGCAAGCTCTCCATTGCCGACATCGCCCGCTTCCCGCTGGTGACCTATGTGTTCGGCTTTACCGGCCGCTCCGAGCTCGATACTGCCTTCAACCGGGCCGGTTTCGAGCCAAACATCGTCTTCACCGCCACCGATGCGGACGTGATCAAGACCTATGTCCGGCTGGGGGTGGGGATCGGCGTGATGGCGACCATGGCGCTGGATCCCCAGGTCGATACCGATCTGGTGGCGCTCGATGCCAGCCACCTGTTTGCCCACAGCACCACCAAGATCGGCTTTCGCAAGGGCTCCTTCCTGCGCACCTACATGTATGACTTCATGACCCGTTTTGCCCCCCATCTGACCCGGGACGTGGTGGAGCGGGCCATCGCGCTGCGCTCCAGCGATGACGTGGATGCCATGTTTGCCGATATTGAGCTGCCCATCCGCTAGCGCCGCGGCAATACGAGAGCAACAAAAAACGCCTCCCGATGGGAGGCGTTTTTCATGGCAACGAGCGGCGAGGCGGGATCACTTCTTGAACATGTGATCCAGCTTGCTGGCCTTGGTCGAGAGGTAGAACTCGTTGTGGGGATTGCGCCCTTCCTGCAGGGGCACCCGCTCAGCCACCGGGATGCCGAAGGATTCCATCGCCTTCATCTTGCGCGGGTTATTGGTCATCAGCTTGAGGGATTTCACCTCCAGCTGCTTGAGCATGTCGGCGCAGATGGTGTAGTCGCGCATGTCGGCGGCAAAGCCGAGCGCCACGTTGGCTTCAACGGTGTCGGCGCCCTGATCCTGCAGATGATAGGCCCGGATCTTGTTGAGCAGGCCGATGCCGCGTCCTTCCTGACGCACGTACAGCAAGACGCCACGGCCCGCCTTGGCGATGTTTTCCAGTGCAGCCTGCAGCTGGAAGCCGCAGTCGCAACGCAGACTGAACAGGGCATCGCCGGTCAGGCACTCGGAGTGAATTCGGCCCAGCACCGGATCATCACCCGTGATATCGCCCATCACCAGCGCGGCGTGATCCTTGCCGGTGCCGGTTTCCTGAAAGCCGACCAGCGTGAAGGTGCCCCAGGGGGTTGGCAACTTGGATTTGGCCACGAGGGTAACGCTGCTCATAGGTTGCTCCTTACTACAGCTGCTTAAAAAAGGGCGGCCAGTTTAGCGCGCCTTGTCCGGAACAACCATAAGAACAAAACCTTGCACTGTTTAATGGCTTGCCCCGTTGTACACAAAGAGGACAGTTGCGACCGGTTTTGCGCAATTGTGTGTGCTGGCGACTGCCAGGCTCGGCACATTTGGGTATAATCGGCGCCCATTACCCCATCCCTCCCGGGATGTGTGCAACAAGTGTGCAGGAGAGACGTTATGCCGCAGATGGCCCCCGTGATGACAATTGATGGCCCAAGTGGTGCCGGCAAGGGCACCCTGTGCCAGTTGCTGGCTGAAAAACTGGGTTGGCACCTGCTCGACTCCGGCGCCATCTACCGGGTGCTGGCCCTGGCGGCCTTGCATCACGATGTCGAGCTCGATTCCGAAGCCGCGCTGGTCCCCCTGGCCGCCAATCTGGACGTGCAGTTTCAGGTCGATGCCGAGCAGGTGAAGGTTGTGCTGGAAGGGGAGGATGTTTCCCGTACCATTCGTACCGAGGAAGTGGGCAATGCCGCGAGCAAGATTGCCGCCTTCCCGCGGGTGCGCGAAGCTCTGCTGCGCCGTCAGCGCGCTTTTCGCCAGGCCCCCGGCCTCATCGCCGACGGTCGCGACATGGGCACCGTGGTTTTCCCCGAGGCGGAAGTGAAGATTTTCCTCGACGCCAGCGCCGAAGAACGGGCGGCTCGCCGCTATAAGCAGTTGCAAGATAAGGGCTTTGATGTTAACTTTGAGCGTCTTTTAACCGAGATTCGGGAGCGTGACGATCGCGACAGAAATCGTGCCGTTGCCCCCCTGAAACCGGCAGAAGATGCTCTCGTGGTGGATTCAACCGCCATGTCCATAGACGAAGTGCTGGCAACGGTGCTCGCCTATGCGGAGCAACAACTCGGCGATGCCAGCGCAAGCTGACATCCGGTCGTCTGCACCATGGATGGCGCAGATTATTTAAAACAACCCCGCTTGTGCTGGATGACAAGTGGATGTTTCATTTGTGACATAAACAATGATCGAATCTTTTGCTCAACTCTTTGAAGAGTCCCTGAACGCCGTTGAAACCCGTCAAGGTTCCATCGTCAAGGGTACTGTCGTTGCTATCGAAAATGGTTTCGTACTGGTTGACGCCGGTCTGAAATCTGAGTCCGCTATCCCGGCTGAAGAATTCAAGAACGCCATGGGCGAGCTGGAAATCAACGTAGGCGACTCCGTTGACGTGGCTCTGGACTCTATCGAAGATGGTTTCGGCGAAACCAAGCTGTCCCGCGAAAAAGCCAAGCGCCACGAAGCCTGGCTGCAGCTTGAAAAAGCTTACGAAGAGCAAGCTACCGTTATCGGTATCATCAACGGCAAGGTCAAGGGTGGTTTCACCGTTGAACTGAACGGCATCCGTGCCTTCCTGCCGGGTTCTCTGGTTGACGTGCGTCCGATCCGTGACACCGCTCACCTGGAAAACAAAGAACTCGAGTTCAAAGTCATCAAGCTGGACCAGAAGCGCAACAACGTTGTTGTTTCCCGTCGTGCCGTGATCGAGACCGAGAACACCTCCGAGCGCGAAAGCCTGCTGGCTAACCTGCAAGAAGGTCAAGAAGTTAAGGGTATCGTCAAGAACCTGACCGACTACGGTGCATTCGTAGATCTGGGCGGTGTTGACGGCCTGCTGCACATCACCGACATGGCGTGGAAGCGCGTTAAGCATCCTTCCGAAATCGTCAACGTTGGCGACGAGATCGCTGTCAAGGTTCTGAAGTTCGACCGCGAGCGTACCCGTGTATCCCTGGGTCTGAAGCAGCTGGGCGAAGATCCCTGGGTTGCTATCGCCAAGCGTTACCCGGAGACCACCCGTCTGTCTGGCCGCGTGACCAACCTGACCGACTACGGCTGCTTCGTTGAAATCGAAGAAGGCGTTGAAGGCCTGGTACACGTATCCGAGATGGATTGGACCAACAAGAACATCCACCCGTCCAAGGTTGTTAACGTTGGCGACGTGGTTGACGTGATGGTTCTGGACATCGACGAAGAGCGTCGTCGTATCTCCCTGGGTCTGAAACAGTGCAAATCCAACCCGTGGCAGCTGTTTGCCGAAACTCACGCCAAGGGCGACCGTGTTTCCGGCAAGATCAAGTCCATCACTGACTTCGGTATCTTCATCGGTCTGGACGGCGGTATCGACGGCCTGGTTCATCTGTCTGACATCTCCTGGAACAACCAGGGTGAAGAAGCAGTTCGTGAATTCAAGAAAGGCGACGAAATCGAAGCCGTTGTTCTGCAAGTTGACCCGGAGCGTGAGCGCATCTCCCTGGGCGTCAAGCAGATCGAAGAAGACCCGTTCAATAAGTACCTGTCTGACAACAAGAAAGGTGCTATTGTGAAGGGTAAGGTTACCGAGGTTGATGCCAAGGGTGCCGTGATCGAACTGGCTGACGGCGTAGAAGGCTACCTGCGTGCCTCCGACGCTGCTCGTGACCGCGTAGAAGACGCCACTCTGGTGCTGTCTGTTGGTGACGAAGTTGAAGCTAAATTCATGGGCGTTGATCGCAAGAACCGCACCGTGAGCCTGTCTGTCCGTGCCAAGGACGAGGCTGACGAGCGTGTTGCCATCGACAACCTGAACCAACAAGAAGAAGTTGTGTTCAGCAATGCCATGGCTGAAGCGTTCAAAGCCGCCAAGGGTGAATAATCCTTGATGCAAGAAAAGGGCGGCGTGTCACGCCGCCCTTTTTTATCTTGGCGTAATGAATATTGCATGTGATCGGGGAAGGAGATTTAACGTTATGACCAAATCAGATCTCATCGAACAATTGGCTGCCAGCCGCATGCATATGCCGGCCAAAGATGTCGAAGCCGCCATCAAGGAGATCCTTGAGCAGATGGCGTCGACTTTGCAAAACGGCGACCGGATTGAAATCCGCGGATTTGGAAGTTTTTCACTGCACTATCGTGCACCCCGTGTGGGTCGCAACCCCAAGACCGGGGACAAGGTTGAATTGACCGGGAAATATGTTCCGCATTTCAAGCCCGGCAAAGAGTTACGCGAGCGCGTGAACATCATCGAATAATGCAGAAAATGGCATACCTGGGTATGCCTTTTTTGTTTTTACGGTTTCTATTGTGGCAATTGTCCGGTTTTGCCAAGTCTTTTCCCATTCGCTCTAGAGTCTGCCGGTGATTTTAAGGATAATCAGCCTCTCATTAGCTACTGACAGGGAGCTCCTATGAAGCGTATCTTGGCCCTCATTCCACTGGTGCTGGTGTTTATCCTGACGCTGGCCATCGGTTCGCAAAATGGCCAGCTGGTGCAGTTCAATTATCTGATTGCCCAAGGGGAGTTCTCGCTCTCCATGTTGCTGGGATTCTTCTTTGGTGGTGGCTTCCTGCTGGGCTGGCTGGTCTTCGGTTTGCTGTTCTTGCGCCTCAAGATGCAAAACCGCACCCTCAATCGCACCATGCGCCGTCAATCCCGTGAATTGGAGCTGGCCCGAACGGCTGCCAAGGAATAATGTCCCTCGATGCTTGAACTGCTTTTCCTGCTGTTGCCCATTGCCGCCGGCTACGGCTGGTATATGGGGCGCAGGAGTGTTCGCCAGGACACCCAGAAACAGAGTAACCAGTTTTCCCGCCAGTACGTGGCGGGTCTCAATTATTTGCTGTCCGACGAATCCGACAAGGCGGTGGATCTTTTTATCCAGCTGCTGGAAGTGGACAGCGAGACCATCGAAACCCACCTTTCCCTCGGCAACCTGTTCCGTCAACGGGGTGAGGTAGACCGGGCCATCAAGATCCACCAGAACCTCATTACCCGCCAGCTCACCATGGAGCAGCGTCAGCTCGCCCTGCAGGAGCTGGCGCGGGACTTCCTCGCCGCCGGCCTGCTCGATCGGGCCGAGAAGTTGTGGCTCGAGCTCACCGAGGACGGGGACTATGAGGAGACCGCGCTGGCCCAGTTGCAGCTTATATATCAGCAGTTGCGTGATTGGGAGAAGGCGATCGCGGTGAGCGAGCGGCTGCAAAAATTCCAGGGCAAGAAGCTGGCCCCCACCATCGCCCATTACCAGTGCGAGCTGGCCGACATGGCCCTGCGCGAAGAGAATCGCAAGCAGGCCCAGCTGCGTTTTCGCAAGGCCCTGACCGCCGACGGCAACTGCGTGCGCGCCTCGCTCGGCCTCGGCTGGCTGGCCAAGGGGGAGGGCGATCCCCGCCAGGCGGCCCGCGAGTTTGAGCGGGTGCTGACCCAGGACATCGATTTCGCGAGCGAAGTGCTGGAACCCCTGTGCGAGAGCCTGGAGCTGTGCGGCGAGGAGGCGCGTATCCCCGAGCTGCTCGGCCAGGCCCAGGAGGCGCGGGCCGGCTTCCCGGTCACCTTGCGGCTGGCCGATTATGTAGAGCGCCACAACGGGCGCGAGGCAGCCTCCGAGCTGGTGCTGCGCCAGCTGCGGCGCACGCCGTCGCTGCGCGGCTTCCAGCACCTGATGGCGCTGCAGTTGCGTGGTGCTGAAGAGGGGCAGGCCAAGGAGAGCCTGACCATGCTCAAGGCGCTGGTCGACGAGCAGATCAAGATCAAATCCACCCACAAGTGCCGGCAGTGCGGGTTTGCCACCCACTCCCTGTTCTGGCAGTGCCCCTCCTGCCGCCAGTGGGGAGCCATCAAGCCGATCCGCGGTCTGGACGGGGAGTAAGAGCCACAACAATGTCATCAACCAGGCCCCTGTGGCCTGGTTTTTTCAGGCAGGGCCGGACTCGCTCCGGACGGCGCATAACCATCGATAGGAAGTGAGATGCTAGATCCCAAAGTACTGGTTGCGCTGGATTATCAGCACGAGGCCGATGCCTTCGCCTTCATTGAACGTATCTCCCCGGCTCAGTGCCGTCTCAAGGTAGGCAAGGAGATGTTTACCCTGTTTGGCCCCCAGTTCGTGCGTCAGCTGGTTGCCAAGGGGTTCGATGTCTTTCTGGATCTGAAGTTTCACGACATTCCCAACACCGTCGCCAAGGCAGTCGCCGCCAGTGCCGAACTCGGCGTCTGGATGGTGAACGTGCACGCCAGTGGTGGCGAGCGGATGATGCGGGCCGCCAAGGAGGCGCTGCTGCCTTATGGTGACAAGGCGCCGCTGCTTATCGGGGTGACCGTGCTGACCAGCATGGAGCAGTCCGACATGGCGCCGCTGGGTCTTGATGTGACGCCGGCCGAGCAGGTGATTCGGCTGGCCAAATTGACCAAAGACGCGGGGCTGGACGGGGTGGTCTGCTCCGCCAACGAAGCGCGTGAGCTCAAGGCGCTGCTCGGTGACGAGTTCAAACTGGTGACGCCGGGGATCCGCCCCACCGGTTCGGCTGCCGGGGATCAGCGCCGGGTCATGACGCCGCTGGCGGCGGTGGAGGCGGGTGCCGACTATCTGGTGATTGGCCGCCCCATCACCCAGGCGGCCGATCCTGCCGCCATGCTGGCCGGCATCAACGCGGAGCTGGCGAGCCGCTCATAAAAAGAATGCCGGCCCGATGGGGCCGGCATTGCATCCGGTGTTGGCTCACTCCTGGACGGCGTGGGGGCGCAAGGTGACCGGCAGCAGGCCGAGCAACAGGCCGGCGCCCGAGCCAATCAGATGTGATTCAATGTGTACCCTGGCCCCGATGAGGGCGGACACCGGACTTTCCCCCGCACTGTAGAAATCCACCCCAAGCTTGATCGCTACCCCTGCCAGCATCAACCAGCCGGAGTGGCGGCGATAGCGGATATCCTGCAGCGCGCCCCACACGAACAGGCCGTGCAACGCTCCCGACAGCCCCATGTACCACTGGGTCTGCGGACACCACCACCAGATGCCGAGCCCGACGGCGCTCCCCAGCAACAGCAGCAGCAGCGGCAGGCGACAGCCTGTTAGGTATTCGCGAAACAGGCTGTAGAGCACGCACAGCCCGCTCAGGTTGAGCAGCAGGTGCCACAGATTGGTGTGGGCCAGATTGCCTGTTATGATGCGCCACCCTTCACCCTGGGCTATCAGGGTACGATCGAAGGAGAGCTGGTGATTCGGCACGGTGAAAAAGAGCAGCAAACTGGCGAGTGAAAGCGTGATGACCCAGAGCAATCCTGATTTTTCTGACAACATGAAACAGTCCGACGACAACAAGAGTCGATACTGTACACGTTGCACCAGAGCCCTCAAAGCCTGTCTGTGCGATTATATTCGGCCGGTTTCACCCCATGCGCCCCTGCACATCCTGCAGCATCCGGGGGAGGTGGGTCATCCCAAGGGGACTGCCGTCCTCTTGGCCGCCTCGCTGGCGCAGGCCCGTCTGCATGTGGGTGAACAGGTGGCCGACGTCCCCGAGCTGGCGGCCTTGTTGGCCGATCCCGCGCTGCAGTGTTATCTGCTGTGGCCGGATGAGGAGGCCATCACCCTTGCCGAGGTGCGAGAGCGGGAGACGGCCGAGCCGGCTCGCCGAGTCTGTTTTCTGCTGCTCGATGGCACCTGGCGCAAGGCCTACCGGATGCTGCACTGCAACCCCGAGTTGCAGCAGTTGCCGCGAATTGGGCTGGATGCCGTCGCGGGACAGTACTCCATTCGCAAGAAGCCGTTTCCAGAGGCGCTCTCGACCCTGGAAGCGGGCTACCATCTGTTGTCTCAGTGGGAGGGCGCACCCGATCGCTTCGCCCCGCTGATGACCCTTTTTACCCATTTGAACCGGCAGTGGCATGATTTTGCCCAGGGCCGACGCAGTTGAACTGCCCAGAGGAGTGACATACGTGAAAAAAGCCGTCGTGGTATTCAGTGGTGGTCAGGACAGCACCACCTGCCTGGTCCAGGCCTTGTCCCGTTATGACGAGGTGCACGCCATCACCTTCGATTATGGCCAGCGCCATAGTGAAGAGATCGAGACGGCGCGCCGTCTGGCCAACCGGCTCGGCATCGCCGCCCACAAGGTGATGGACGTGACCATGCTGGGGGAGCTTGCCATCTCGGCCCTGACCCGGGACGAGATCCCGGTGAGCTTCGAGCTGCAGGAAAATGGCCTGCCCAATACCTTCGTGCCGGGCCGCAACATCCTGTTTTTGACCCTGGCCGCCATCTACGCCTATCAGGTGGGCGCCGAGGCGGTGATCACCGGGGTATGCGAGACGGATTTCTCCGGTTATCCCGATTGCCGCGACGAGTTCGTCAAGGCGCTCAATCAGGCCGTCTCCCTGGGGCTGAATCGCGCCATCCGCTTCGAGACCCCGCTGATGTGGCTCGACAAGGCCGAGACCTGGGCGCTGGCGGACCACTACGGCCACCTAGACACCGTGCGCCAGCAAACGCTCACCTGCTACAACGGCATTGCCGGCGATGGTTGCGGCGCCTGTCCGGCCTGCGATCTGCGCAGCCGCGGCCTGCAGCAGTACCTGGCCGACAAGGCGGGCGTGCTGGCGCGTCTGCACCAAAAAACCGGGCTAGGTGAGAAAAGCGGATGCTGAGCCTGCGTCTCGGCCAGGCTTGGGGTATAATCCGCGACTTTTGCAACCAGCCGTGACCAAGATGCACTACCCAATCAACGAGATATTCCAGACCATCCAGGGGGAGGGGGTCTTCACCGGCCTGCCCGCCATTTTCGTTCGCCTGCAGGGTTGCCCGGTGGGATGCCCCTGGTGCGATACCCGTCATACCTGGGTGGTCGATCCTGCTCGTGAAGTGGGCGTGCAGGCGGTGCTCGACTGCTCCAACGAATCCGATGGCTGGAGCAAGATGAGCACGGCGCAGATCCTGGCCAGCTTCCAGCAGCTCGGCTATCAGGCGCGTCACGTGGTGATCACCGGGGGCGAACCGTGCCTCTATGACCTGCAGGATCTCTCTACCGCCCTCATTGCGGCAGGCTATCAGGTGCAGATTGAAACCAGTGGTACCAGCGAGATCAAAACCCATGAGCAGACCTGGGTCACCGTATCCCCCAAGATCAATATGAAGGGTGGGTTGCCGGTGTTGGTCTCGGCCCTTGAGCGCGCCAACGAGATCAAGCATCCGATAGCCACCGAGCGCCACGTGGAGGAGCTGGATGCGCTGCTGGCCACCGCTCGTCTGCGCGACGACGTGGTGATTGCACTGCAACCCATCAGCCAGAAACCCAGGGCGACCCAGCTGGCCATGGCAACCTGCATTGCCCGCAATTGGCGACTCTCCATCCAAACCCACAAATATCTGGATATCGATTGAAATGGAGTGGTTGTCCGACGAGCGGGTCTTGCTGTCGCTGGCCAACAAGATGCCGTACGGCAAATATCGGGGGCGCCGCATCATCGATATTCCGGAGCCTTATCTGGTGTGGCTGGCCCGTACCGGTTTCCCGGCCGGATCGCTTGGTCAAACGCTGGCGCTTGCCTATGAAATCAAGCTCAACGGGCTTGAATCCATGATTGTTCCCATTATTAACAGGATGTCGGTATGAGGATATATACGAGGCAGGGCGACAAGGGCATGACTCGGCTGGCCGATGGCGTGCAACTGGCCAAAGACGATATGCGGGTGGAAACCTACGGCTATATCGATGAATTAAATTCTCATATAGGTCTTCTTATTGCCGAGGTGCCCGCAGCGGAAACCGGATTATTGGCAGACCTGTTATTGCTGCAACAGGAATTGTTCGATCTTGGCGGGGAGCTGGCATTTTCCAGTGACGCTCAGGAGGCCGCCATCTGGCAGGTGAATAACGAGTGGACCCTGCGGCTGGAACAACAGATCGATGCCTACAGCGCCAATTTGCCGCTGCTGCGCAATTTCATTCTGCCCAGCGGCTCCCGGGCGGCGGCGCAAGCCCATGTGGTGCGCACCCTGACCCGGCGCTGCGAGCGCCTGTTGCTGACTTTGGGTCGCAGCGAGCAGATCAACCCGGCCATTCTGCCCTACATGAACCGGCTGAGTGACTGGTTCTTCACCATTGCCCGCTACCTGCTGGCCTGTACCGCGACGCCCGAAGTGCTCTGGGTCAAGGCGGCAGAGCGGAGCTGACGGCAGGCCGCAGGCAATAAAAAACCTCGCAAGGCGAGGTTTTTTATTGGGCCAATGCTGTTTTATCAGATGGCAAAGTCTTCGACGGATTTACCTTCGGCGACCGCCTTGGCAATCACGGACGGCATGCGACCTTGACCGGTCCAGGTTTTTTCCACGCCGTTGTCCATATAGCGATATTTGGCCGGACGAGGGGCTCGTTTGCTCTTGGTCGCCTTGGCCGGTTCGGCTGCGACTGTGCCAACCAGTTCTGCCGGATCAATACCGGCGGCTTTCAGCATTTCGGCATATTCATTAATTTTGCGCTGATGTTCTTCACGAGCCTGACGCTCGGCGGCTTCATCCTGCTGGCGTTCGCCGACAATCGCGGAGAGCTTTTCCAGGCCTTCTTCCAATTGTTCCAGCGTCAGCTCACGGCAAGCGGCGCGCAGGCTACGGATATTCAGCAGTACTTTCAAAAATTCGTTCATAGTGTTCACCACGCGAGCAAAAGAGTGAATTAAATAAAAATAGTTATTTTGGCTAATTTATACGGCCGTTCGGGATTAAGTCAAGCGAGTCGAATTAATAAATTCATGCCTGGAATTAAGTAATGCAATTGAATTCAGGCCCGATTCAGCAATATTGGCCAGTGGCATACTCGACTGAGTTCCAAGTAGATGAAAATAGCGACAAAATCATAATGTTTGCACCATTTGACTACCTCTTTGCCCTTTTGATCTGGCTTGTTTGGGGATTTAATCAAAAAACTTGCTATAACGTGTCGGCACGATAAAATGTGCCTCGAATACCTTTAAGTAGAGGCGCGCTGCCTATGACTACTTGTGCGGAGGGTGATGCCGATGATGCACAAGGAAAGGAGTCAGCGCCGAAGTGGCCAGGCCATCATACCGGGCTGCTGGTTCTGCATCTAATAGGTGCAGGACTGCCATAGTCATCCACTATGGAGCGCTACCTGAAGGGGCTGAGGAGTATTACCTCCCCATGGGTTTTGTTTCTTTATCCTCTCGGTAGATCTCCACCTGCTGTCTTTAGGTGCAAAGAGATCATGGACATCGTTCACTACGCCGACTCCGGTTGGTCAATCATTCCCCCTCTGCTGGCCGTCGCACTGGCGATCCTCACCCGCCGTGTGCTGCTGTCGCTGGGCGTCGGTATCGTTACCGGCAGCCTGCTGCTGAACCAGTTTTCTCCCCTCGACTCCCTGCATTACATGCTGAACACAGTGCTCAAGATCTTCTGGGTCGACGGGGCGCTCAACCGTGACAACATCAATATGCTGCTGTTCATGCTGCTGCTGGGCGGCCTCATCAGCCTGATGAGCGTCTCCGGTGCGATCCGGGCGTTTGCCGAGTGGGCCGCCAAGCGTGCCAGGACCCGCAAGGGGGCCAAGGCGCTTACCGGCATGATGGTGTTTGCTTTCTTCATCGACGACTTCTTCCACAGCCTGTCGGTGGGGGCCATCTGCCGTCCGGTCACCGACCGCTTCCAGATCTCCCGCGCCAAGCTGGCCTACTTGCTGGACTCCACCGCGGCGCCGGTCTGCGTGCTGATGCCCATCTCCTCCTGGGGGGCCTACATCATCGCCCTGGTGGGCGGTATCATGACGGCTCATGGCATCACCGGGCAGAGCCCCATCTCCGCCTTCGTCGAGATGATCCCGATGAACCTCTATGCGGTGTTTACCCTCATCATGGTGCTGGTGGTGATCGCGTTTCAGCTGGATATCGGTCCGATGCGCCAGCACGAGCAGTGGGCGCTGGAAGGCAAGCTGTGGGATGAGTCCAAAGGCCGCCCCATCGGTCTGGACATGGAGAGCCCGGAGGAGAGCAACGGCGGCATGATCGACATGGTGCTGCCGATCCTGACCCTGACCGCGGCCACCGTCTACTTCATGATCGACTCCGGCGCTGCCGTGCTGGCCGCCAATGGCGAGCCGTTCAGCGTGCTCGGTTCGTTCGAAAATACCAACGTGGGTTCCTCCCTGGTCTACGGCGCCCTGTGCAGCCTGGTGGTTTCCATCGGTCTGGCCATGCGTCTGAAGCTCGGTGCCAAGAACTGGCTCAAGGCCGCGCCGCAAGGGGTGATGGCCATGCTGCCGGCCATCAACATCCTGCTGTTTGCCTGGACCATTGGCGCCGTGGTGCGCGATGTGGAGACCGGCAAGTACCTGGCCTCCCTGGCCAACGGCAATCTGCCGGTGGAAGTGCTGCCGGCCGTGGTGTTCGTGCTCTCCTGCGCCATGGCGTTTGCCACCGGCACCAGCTGGGGCACCTTCGGCATCATGCTGCCGCTGGCGGGTGACATGGCGGCTGCCAGCGATGCGGCCCTGATGTTGCCGATGCTGGCCGCCGTGCTGGCGGGGTCGGTGTTCGGGGATCACAGCTCGCCCATCTCCAGCACCAGTATCCTGTCGGCCACCGGTGCCGGCTGCCATCACATCGATCACGTGATGACCCAGCTGCCCTATGCCCTGGCCATCGCCTTCGGCGCCGCCCTCGGTTATCTGGTGATGGGGCTGATGCACTCGGTGCTGGCGGGTTTCAGCGTGAGCGCCCTCTGGTTCGTCATCTTCTCCAGCTACCATTTGCGCAAGGCAAGGTCCCAGGCGGGCCTGGCTGTTGCTTAAAACGTACAAGGGGCCGCAAGGCCCCTTGGTTTTGTTAGGTGCTTTGGTTAGCATGCGCCCCATAAATTCAGTTTCGGAACAGTATCATGGCTTCACTGCACTACAAGTTTGCCACCATGAATTCAGGCAAATCGACCCAGCTCATTCAGGCGCACTTCAACTATCTAGAGCGGGGCATGCATCCCTTGGCCATGACACCCGCCATCGACGACCGCTTCGGGGTCGGGGTGATCAGCGCCCGGGTGGGGTTGGAGCTGAAAGTCGAAGTGTTCAGAGAGCGCTGTGATCTGTTCGAGATGGTGAAAGCCCGTCATGCCGAGAAGCGTATCGATGTGTTCATCGTCGATGAGGCCCAGTTCCTGACCAGGGAGCAGGTCTATCAGCTGGCCCGTATCGTCGACGAGCAGGACATTCCGGTGATCGCCTACGGCCTCAAGACCGATTTTCGCGGCGAGCTGTTTCCCGGCTCCTATCATCTGCTCTGCCTGGCCGACAAGTTCGAGGAGCTGAAAAGCATCTGCTGGTGCGGCAACAAGGCGCACATGAACTCCCGGGTCAATGAAGCAGGCCAGGTGATGCGAGATGGCGAGCAGGTGGAGATCGGCGGCAACGATCGCTATGTCTCCCTGTGCCGCAAGCACTACCTGGAAGGGCGGGCTTTCAAATAACCCGCGGCTGATGGGGATAACATGAACAAGCAAGGCGCCAATCTGGCGCCTTGCTTGTTTCCGAGGGGTCAATCGATCTCGATATCGACGGGGGCGATGATGGGATCGGCCACCGGCAGGCGGTGGAACAGCTGGCGAAAGTGCTGCTGTACCCGACCGATATCCACCAGCGACATGCCGGAGGCGAAGCCAAACCAGACGTAGAGGCCGGTGAGATCGCGAAACATGGTGGGCAGATAGCGCGGAGCGTCGATAAGCCCCTCCAGGTAGTGCTGATAGAGCACCGGGATGTCGTCCAGGGTCACCTTGCCGACAAACAGCATGGGAAGGATCTCGGGGACTCCCTCCAGCACGGCGCTGCGGATGAAGTTGACCGTCTCCACATAACCCTTCACATAGGAGAGATCCTTGGTGAAGCAGGCCCCCCCCTCGACCATGCCGCCGCGAAACACCCGCTGGGTGATCTTGTAGGCGTCGTGTTCGCTGGCACCCTGGCCGACGAAATGGCGGAACACCTCGATGAAGTCGGCGCCGTGCTCCGCCATATCGATGGCCATCACCCGATCCGAGATGCGCTTGGCCCTGTCCGGAAAGGAGCTGAAAGTGAGGGTCTCTATCAGTACCGCCAGCCCCTCCTGGCAGGCGGTGATGCGCGGCGAGCCGGCACTGAGCCAGGTGGCATAGGGTTGCTGGCGCCCGTTGAGGGTAGTGCCCACATGCACCCAGCCCTCATGGACCTCCAGCACTTGCAGGTCGAGTTCGGAGAAACGGGCGTGGGAGTTGAGCTTGATGTAATCGCCGCCGGCCGCGGCATCCGAGACGATGCCATCGCTCAGCTTGACCTGCACTGTGCCGTCACTGAAGTAGTTCGACAGCTTGCCCTGCAACCTGGCCACCGCCGCTTCCCCCTCGAACTCCTTGGGGTAGGGACGCACCAGGTGGCGGGCGCCGGGCAGGGAGAAGATGTCGCACAGCCTGGCGCCCAGCTCCTTGAGGGTCTTGCGATCGCCGCGCAGGTGATCGCCGGCCGAACCGTAGAGCAGCCGGCTGTAGCGCAGAAAGTCCGGTTGCCCGCGCTGGCGCAACATCTCGATGACCACCATGTATTGATCCACCGTCTCCTGCAGGATGCGGCCAAGATCATCCTGGGGACCGAGCCGGCGCCGGATCCTGTCCCGCAGCTCCTTGAGTTCCAGGTACTTGTTGCGGGGATCGAAGCCGAGGGGAAGGCCATCATAGAAGGCCTTGTCGACGGCTGGCAGCGTGCGCCCTCCGCTGGCCAGAAAGTCGGCCTGCAGGTGACGGGGCCACTTGATGGCATCCAGAATGCGGATGGGCTTTTGCAGGATCAAGAGTTCATCCGAGAGGGATTTCAGATGCAGACGGTACTTTTCTTGGATGGTCATTTAGCCCCCTGTGGGGCGAGTGTGGCGCTGGAATGGGCTGAGTATATGCAGGCTGCTTGCCAAAAAGAAGCGAGGGCCGTGCTTATCCGGCCAGTGCGCTTTTGGTTGCCGGAAAATTGGTTTAGACTGCGCCCCTTGATCCCAATTGTGTCGTGGAAATGATGAATATCCCCAGCTCCGAAATGATAATGCGTTGGTTGCAGCAGGCTCGTATCGAGCACTATGTCTGTGATCAGTGCCATGGTATCCACATTGTCTCCCTGCAGTCCGTCGAGGGCATCCAGGAGAGCCGGATCTTCGTTGAAGAGGAAGGGGTGCTGTTTTCATCCGAGCTGGAGGTGCGTCCCTCCGCTTTGCTGCCGCTGGTGGCCGAGCTGGGTCGCCTCAACATGCAGTACCCGTCGCTCAAGGTGTTCCTCGACATCATCGATGACAACCTGCCGCGGCTGGTGGTGGGGCATACCGTCTTTACCAAGGCGGGGCTCTCCGTCGAGCAGTTCCTGCTATTTGTCGAGAGCACCATAGCCGCGACCCATGAAGTGGTCTCCGAATGCGAGCGGTTGGGCTTCCTGAATCTGCCGGAAATCCAGGTCGCACCGGAGTCTGTGCACTGAGTTGTGCGTTAAATGTGCGAACGGTTCACCTGATGCAAAAAGCCGTTGACGCCGGCGGGGCTTTCCCCTAAATTACGCCCCGTTCCAGCGCAACGGCGCAACGAACGAGGTGTTGGCTGATCACGTTAAACAACAGACCAAAATCTGGTGAGGTGTCCGAGTGGCTGAAGGAGCACGCCTGGAAAGTGTGTATACGGCAACGTATCGAGGGTTCGAATCCCTCCCTCACCGCCAAATTTAAAGAACCGACCTGATGGTCGGTTTTTTGTTTTGGGGAAGAATTATCAGCTCATGTTGAAGAGGGTGGGTGAGAACCCTCGCTGGGTTCGAGCAGAGCAGCTTGCTGCGATGAACGGCCGCAGGCCGCCCCGAAGGGGTGAGCCATGCAGTGGCGAATCATCCCTCACGGCCAAATAAAACAAAAGGCCCCGTCGCAAGACGGGGCCTTTTGTTTTATCCGGTGACGGGCAGCCGGCCCCCGATGTTTCCTATTGTCAACGCACGGCTCAGTTGCCATCACATCCGTGCGGGTCATCAGGTTGAAATAAGTTCTGATTTGCGCAATGTATTGCGGGATTTTTAGTTTCTTATTCTGCATGTGCAATCTTGTCTGGATGAATATGTTGAATGCGCAACTTGTTGCGTTATAGCGATGATGACTTGATTGATAATTGATTCAACCTATTGTTTTAAAACAATAAAATTAATTGGCATGGTCACTGCTAACGGATTCGGTCGAGTGTCATTACCGTTCAACCAATCAGGAGCAATTCCATGCCAACTCCATGTTATATCAGCATCGAAGGTAAAACTCAGGGCAACATCACCGCCGGTGCTTTCACCTCCGATTCCGTCGGCAACATCTTCGTGCAGGGCCACGAAGACGAGATGCTGGTACAAGAGTTCCAGCACGTCGTGACCGTACCGACCGATCCGCAATCCGGTCAGCCTGCTGGCCAGCGTGTCCACAAGCCGTTCAAGTTCACCGTTGCGCTGAACAAGGCCGTGCCGCTGATGTACAACGCGCTGGCTTCCGGCGAGATGCTGCCGAAAGTGACCCTGAAGTGGTACCGCACCTCCGTCGAGGGCAAGCAGGAGCACTTCTTCTCTACCGTGCTGACCGACGCCACCATCGTCGACATCGACTGCCAGATGCCACACTGCCAGGATCCGGCGAAGTCTGACTTCACCCAGCTGATCCAGGTCTCCATGGCCTATCGCAAGATCGATTGGGAGCACACCGTTGCCGGCACCTCCGGTGCGGACGACTGGCGCGCGCCGATCGAAGCGTAATTCTCAGTCAAAGGGCACTGCTTGCGGTGCCCTTTTGCCGTTTCTGGCATTTCCCGCTCCGTTTCAATACACGCGTTTTTTCTTTTGCCCGTTTGCCTGAGGTGAGGGGGCACAAGAAAAAATCCGAGTTTACGTCTTGCCGCACGCCGTCAAGGGCGTGCGGTAGCCATGGTGTCAGAAAAACCGGGGCGAAGGCGGATCTCTCACACGGCTTGAAGTGCCCCGCCTGATGGGGCTGCACGATATCTCAGGGGCGAGCAACGATGGCAGACAGCACAGGATTACAATTTACCGTCAAGGTGGGGGCCCTGCCCGAGAGCACCTTCGTGGTGGCCGAGTTTGCGCTGGATGAAGCGCTCAACCGGCCGTTCAACCTGCGCCTGGAGCTGGCGAGTGCCCAGCCCGACATCGACTTTGGCGCCGTGCTGGACCAGCCGTGCGAGCTGCTGGTGTGGTACAACGGTGAGCTGCAGCGCCGGGTATGCGGGGTGGTGAGTGACTTTGCGCAGGGGGATAGCGGCTTTCGCCGCACCCGCTACCAGCTGCTGGTGCAGCCGGCGCTGTGGCGGCTGTCACTTCGCCAAAACTCCCGCATCTTTCAGGCGCAAAAGCCCGATGAAATCCTCAGTATTCTTTTGCAAGAGCACGGCATCACCGACTACGCCTTTGCGCTTAAAAACGAGCACGCCAAGCGGGAATATTGTGTTCAGTATCGGGAAACCGACCTCGACTTCGTGAATCGCCTCGCCGCCGAAGAGGGGATGTTCTACTTCCACGAGTTTGAAGCGGGCAAGCACCGAATCGTGTTTGCCGATGATGCAGCCGCGCTGACTGCCGGCCCCGAGCTCTTCTTCAATCTCGGCAACCGCTCGCTGGAGCAGGGCCCCTATGTGCGCCAGTTCCACTACCGCGAGGCGGTGCGCCCCTCGGATGTGGAGCTTAAGGACTACAGCTTCAAGACCCCGGCCTATGGTCTCTCCCATAAAAAGCAGGGCGCAGAACTCGAGCACCAGCGCGATACCTACCAGCACTTCGACTATCCGGGTCGCTACAAAGAGGACCCGAGCGGCAAGGCGTTTGCCCAGCACCGCTTGGATGCGCTGCGCAACGATGCAGTGGCGGGCCAGGCTAAGTCCAACTGCGCGGCCTTGCAGCCGGGGCAGAGCTTCTCACTCACCGAACACCCCAATGGCAGCCTCAACACCGACTGGCAAATCGTGCGTATCCAGCACACCGGTTTGCAGCCACAGGCGCTGGAAGAGGAGGGTGGCAGCGGCCCGACCGTTTACCACAACGAATTTGGTGTGGTGAAGGCCAGCACCACCTGGCGGGCCCGCATCGGCAGCCCGCAAGCGCCCCACAAGCCGATGGTGGATGGCCCGCAGATTGCCATGGTGGTGGGGCCGGAGGGGGAGGAGATTTACTGCGACGAGCACGGCCGGGTCAAGCTGCAGTTCCCGTGGGACAGATATGGTAGCTCCAATGACCAGAGCTCCTGCTGGGTGCGAGTCTCCCAGGGCTGGGCCGGTGGTCAGTATGGCATGATGGCCATCCCGCGCATCGGCCACGAGGTTATCGTGAGTTTCCTGGAAGGGGACCCGGACCAGCCCATCGTGACCGGTCGCACTTATCACGCCACCAACCGGCCGCCGTATGAGTTACCGGCCAACAAGACCCGCACCGTGCTGCGCACCGAGACCCACCAGGGTGAGGGTTTCAACGAACTGCGCTTTGAGGACCTGGCGGGGCAGGAAGAGATTTACATCCACGGCCAGAAAGACCTGAATGTGCTTATCGAGAACGACGCGGCCTGGCATATCAAACACGACGAGCATCGTGACATCGACAATGAGCGGGTGACCCGCATCAAGGCCAACGACCACCTGACGGTGGAGGGCGAGAAGCGCGACCAGATAAAAGCCGACTACTCGCTGACCGTGGATACCTCCATGCACCAAAAACTGGGTGACAGCTGGCTCACCCAGGCGGGGCAAGAGGTGCACGTCAAGGCCGGTGCCAAGGTGGTGCTGGAAGCGGGTTCTGAAATTACCGTCAAGGTCGGCGGCTGCTTTATCAAGGTCGATGGCGGTGGTGTCACCCTGGTGGGGCCCACCATCAAGATGAACTCGGGTGGCAGCCCGGGTTCGGGTTCGGGATGGGGCGGCAAGTCACCAGTTGATCCTCTGGGTGTCAGTGTTCCCCCCAAACCCAAGGTACCGCTCACTCCTGCGCAACTGGCCACCATGAAGAGTGCCGCCCCTTTCTGTGAAGAGTGTGGAAAATGCAAGGAGGGTGGCTGTGAAATTTGAGATCACGCCGCTGGAAGAGTGGATACAGAGACAATCAGCCCCTCTTTATGCTGTGCTGGCCGGAGCCAGCGATGCGGCTCCCTTGCAACATTACTACCAGCTCGATGGCCGCGAAACGCCACGCGGGCTCTATCTCGGCACCCCTTATGAAGACTGGCATCCCGTCATGCCCTATCTGGTGACCCTCGACAAGGAGAGCCCCTTTATCGAGTGGGCGCAAAGCACCGAGGCGAGCGACTGGGGTTGGATAGTGGCAAGCGAGCAGCCTGTCGATACCCTCTATGCCCATCTGCAGGGGCTGACCCAGGTCTGGCACCAGGGGGATGCAGTGTTCTTCCGTTACTGGGATGGTCTTTATCTGAGGCGCATCCTGGACCAGCTGGGAGAGGGCTTCACCGCCCTGCTGCCTGGGTTGAGCGGGCTCTGGGTCAGAGGGGGCGGCTTCGAATGGGCTGTGTCAGAGGCTACAGCACCACGCGCATTCCCCTGGTGGGAGTTACCCCCCGTCATTGCTGCGACCTTGGCGAGACAGGATCCCGCCCCTCTTATCAACAACCTGATGCAGCAGTTGGCGGATCAAAACGGTCAGCTCTACTGGTCATTTCCCGAGGTGAACCTGCGCTGCAAGGTTGCTCGCTTTGTCTCCCGTCATTCATCCCCTGATATCGATCTATTTCCGGCGCTGGAAGCGGCGCTGATCAATGAGGTTCAAGCATGAGCAATGCCGGCCAGGCCGTCTTCAACGAAGTGATCGCCGATTATCGCAACGTTCTGAATGCCTATCGCAAGGATGCCGAGAGTTTCTTTCTGGGCGACATGCTCAGCATGGACATGGAGCAGACAATCAAGGTGGGCGACAAGACCATCACGGCATCGTCCAGCAGCAAGAAGGCGCAGTCCGTGGTGACGCAATGCCCGCTGAGCGGCACTTTGCGTCTGGTTCATCTGTTTGAATCCGTACGTTTTATTCCCATCGGCAATACCCCGTACAAGGTGGAAGCGGGGAAACTGGTGCGCGGACGATTTGTCAGCGAGGCGGTAGCCAAGGAGGGAACCCTGGATGGCAAGGGCATTGCCGAGGTCGGTAAGCTGACCCCGGGCAAGTCCTATCGGGTTACCTTCTACCCCAATGTGAAGAAGAGCGATCTGGATACCTTGTTCACCTCTTATGTGCCCGTTCAAAAAGACCTGGAGGCATGGCTTACCAAGGAGTGGAACAGTGAGCACAAGGCTGCGTGGGCTCGTTACAGGGGTACTGGTGGTGGGTTTGGCAGCCATGCTCTGGCGGCAGCAAGCGGTATCGGCAAGGCACTGGTCGGGGTGTGGGACGATCTTAAAACCATCTACAACCTGCTGGCCGATCCGGTAGGCAACGCCAAAAAGCTGGCCGCCTTCGGAGTGGACGCAGCGGCCATGGCCAAGGCTGGGGCCTCCCAGATGGAAGCTGCCATGCTGGTACTGCAAGATGAAGCGCTGCTTTATCTTTATGCCTATGCCTTGGTGTGCTGGGTCAAGATGTTGCCCCCTGATCAGCAAACCGAGTTTGGTGCTCAGGTGATTTCGTCGGTGCTGATTGATGTGATCATCGGTGTGGTGCTGACCGGCGGTGCTGGTTTGGCTGCACGCTATGGTGCCAAGGCTGCCACCATGGCCAAGAACAGTGACCGGGTCATGCGACTGGTCACCTCCTTGGTCAATCTCTCCAAAAAGCACAATTTGGCCCAGCACGCCCAGAAGGCGAAGAAGGTGCTGGTCGCGGGGGCTGCACCGTTGAGCCCGGCCAAAAAAGCGGATCTCAAGCTGGTCGATGGCAATGCCAAAACGTTGGTGGAAAAAGGAACTGCGGCCAAACGCCGGTTCCAGGGGCACACCGAGATCAAGCAGGTGAACAAGACTCCGGATGCCTCCAAACAGGCAGTTACCCCGGCCAACCGGCCCCATCAACCGGAGGCCAGCACCTGCAAGAACAACTGCCCGGTCTCCATGGTGACGGGGGAAGAGTTGCTGGCACTGCAAGATGGCGAACTGCCGGGCCTGCTTCCCTTTGTCTTCGGGCGCCTCTATCGCACCTCCGCCGTCGCGCAATCCTGCGGCATGGGGCTTGGCTGGACGCATGCTCTTGCGCATCGTCTTGAACGTCACGGCGATACCCTGACCTGGTGGGATGAGGAGTCCTTGGCAACTGAGCTGCCGTTGCCATCGATAGCCCGACCCATGGTGACCAACCTGCTGTCGGAGGCGGCGGTCTACCTCGGTGACGAGGCTGATGAAGTGATCCTGGCCAAGGCCGGTTCGCCGTTCCTGCATTTTACCTGGCATGGTGATCGCGGGCGGCTAACCGGTTTTTCCGATCCCTACGGCAATCGGCTGACGGTGCGTTCTGACCGTCAAGGGCGCCCCGCCTGGGTTGAAAATGAAGGGGGGCTGGCCCTTCGTCTCGCCTATGAGGGCGACCACATCATGGCGCTCGATTTGCAGCGCTTTGATGGCATAGCCTGGCAGCACCAGGCCACGCTGCAACGCTACCACTACGATGACCATGGTCATCTGGTGGCGGCCGAGAATGGGGCCGGGGAGTGCGAGCGTTATCGCTATCGCGATGATGGGGTCATTGTGGAGCGCCGCCTGGCTGGCGGTGCCGGTTTCTTCTGGGAATGGGAAGGGGAAGGCAAGGCCGCCCGAGCCATCCGTCACTGGAGCGATGTGGCGGGTTTTGATGTCACCTATGGCTGGGATGATGACAAGGGGGAGGTGACGGTACTCAATGCCGATGGCAGTCAGGAGGTGTATCAGCACGACAGCCAGGCACGCCTTGTCCGCCAGCAGGATCCGGATGGTGCGATAACCGAGTTTGCCTACAACGACAAGGGCCAGAAAGTACTGGCCCGCGACCCGCTGGGGGCCGAGACCCATTATCACTATGACGAAGAGGGGATGTTGGCCCTCGAAGTGGCTCCCGACGGCAGCCAGACTGCCTATCACTACTGGGATGGCCGGGTTCGCAAGGTAGTGCAGGGGGAGCGCGAATGGCGCTTTGAGCACAATCCGCAAGGGGATCTGATTGCCAGGCGGGATCCCCTGGGGAACGAAACCCGTTATGGCTATACCCCCCAGGGCAAGCTGTGCTCTGTGGTTCACCCGGACAGCACCCGCACCGAACTGGTGTGGAACCGCCTTGGCCAGTTGATCGAAGAAAAAGGGGTCGATGGCGGGATAAGCCGCTGGCGCTATGACGAGCGGGGCCGCCAGATCGTGCGGCAAGACCCGCGTGGCGCAATCACACGCTATGAATGGGACGCGACAGATCGCCTCAGTGCCGTCCATCTGCCCGGGGGCGGCGTTCGCCGCTATGAGTACAACGCCTATGGCAAGGTCACGGCGCAGTGGGACGAGCTGGGTCGCGAGACTCGTTTTGAATATCACCCCGGCCTGCATCTGGTGAGTCGGCGCATCAACCCAGATGGCAGCGAGCTCAAATACCGCTACGACAACGCCAAGCTCCTTCTCAGCGAGATCGAGAACGAACATGGTGAACAGCATCGTATCCATTACCATCCCAACGGGCTGGTTGCACGGGAAACCGGCTTCGATGGCCGCACCACCGCCTACCGTTATGATCTCAACGGACGCCTGAGCGAAAAGGTGGAGTTCGGCAAGCAGGAGACCGAACTGGTCACCCGCTATGAGCGCGACCTCATGGGGCGCCTGCTGAAAAAATCCCTGCCTGATGGTCGCGAGATCGCCTTCGAGTATGACGGCCATGGCCAGCTCATCCGGGTCGACGACGGTGCATGGCCCCTGGCATTTGACTACGATGGTGCCGGTCATCTGGTGGCCGAGCATCAGGGGTGGGCCTCAAGCTATTTCCGATACGATGCCATGGGACGGCTGTCACACTGGCAACTGCCCGATGGCAACCGGCTTGGCTATCACCATCAGCACGGCGCGCTTGGCGGCATTGATCTCAACGGCGCCGAGCTCACGCGTCATCAGGTGGTGGGTGGGCTTGAGCTGCGCAGGCAGCAAGGGGCACTGACCCAGCAGTACGAATATGACGAGCAGGGACGCCTCTCGGCACTGCGTCTGCAGCGGGGCAAGCAGGTCGCCCGCGAGCGGCGCTATGGCTATGACAGAACGGGCAACCTGCTGCGCATCGATGACAGCGTGCAGGGGGAGCAGCACTACCGCTACGATCCGCTGGACCGCTTGCTGGAGGTGCGGGGCGAGCTGACCGAGCGCTTCTTGCATGATCCGGCCGGCAACCTCCTGGGTGAGAGTTCGGGTGGCCAGTTCGATGGGGCCCGCACCCAGGGGAACCGGCTGCTGTTCAGTGGCGATCGCCACTTCGAGTACGACGAATTTGGCCGATTGGCGCGGGAGCGGCGCGGCAAGGGTCAGCAACTGGTGACCCGCTATCACTACGACTGCCAGCACCAGCTGGTGAGGGCCGAACTGCCCGATGGCAACACCGCCTGTTATGACTACGATGCCTTTGGTCGCCGCATTCGCAAGACGGTAAGGGGTGCAAAAGGCGAGCAGGTTACCGAATTCCTGTGGCAGGCCAACAACCTGATTGCCGAGAGCTGCTATCTGCTCGGTGACGACATGCATCGTACTGACGAGCAGTACCGCAGCTTTATTTATGAACCCGGCAGTTTCAAACCCCTGGCACAGCTGGAAGGGGAAGGGCAAGAGGCGGAGGTATTTCACTACCAGCTTGACCACCTGGGCACTCCCTTGGCACTGACCCGCGTCAGCGGAGTCACCGCCTGGCAGGTGCGCTATCGAGCCTATGGCAATGTCTGGCGCGAAGAGATCGCCGAGGTGGCAACACCTTTGCGTTTCCAGGGGCAGTATTTTGACGCCGAGACGGGGCTTCACTATAACCGCCACCGCTACTATCAGCCCGGTACGGGTAGATTTATCACCCCCGACCCGATAGGCTTGGCCGGCGGGCTCAACAACTACCAGTATGCTCCTAACCCGACTGGCTGGGTGGATCCACTGGGGTTAAGTAATGTGCCGGGACAGTGTCCCGATGCGTCGCCTTCAAGGCGTGAGAGCTTTCGTGCTGCAAAAGAAGCTGCAGGTATCCCACGTTCAGCGCAATATAAAACACATAAATATGTTTATGATAAAGAATATGAGAATCGAACTGTCTATGAGTTTGATGTTCATGGAAGCAAAAAATACATCGTGCTTCATGATGATGACAAGTTTGGTCGAGGCCCTCATTTTCATGGTGCTGATGATAGTAAAGGTTCTCCCATGCTTCCCGGCAAGTACAAGCAGTATCCAGGGCATTTTCCTGAAATAAAAATTGGCTTCAGAAAAGGGAAAATAAAAAAATGAATTCTAGGCTCAAGCTCTATATGAAGCAGAAAAGTACCTCGATATTTTTTGAGGGGATTAACTGTAAATATCGCTTTATTGAGCAATCTCCTACATCAGAGTTTTATAAGAAGGTTTTTTCTCGAGCTAATGTTATCAATGAGTATCATGATTCTGATGCCGCAATAACTGCCTTAATTCGCCACTTTATCCATATTTCTAAAGGGGAGGGGAGCGCATGGTTGCTTATGTTTAATTTTAAAGATGTAAATGTAGATGTTGAGGTTGAGCTAAGTTCTGATGGGGGCATTTTAGAGAGAATTATAAAGCAGTCTGTAACATCAAATGGATTTCTTGATGACTTTGTTATGATAAATAAAGATGGGAGCGTTATTTTTATTTCTAAAGATGAATACAGTTATTCTGTTGGTGAAGACCAGTCATCTTCTTATATGAGTGTTTATTCATCACTTATATGTTGAAAAATTCCACGCTGGAGTTCTTTCTTTTATGAGGGTTCGGTTTTATATAATAGCATAAGGAAGATATGAGGGTGCATTGCCAAAATACAAAAATTGACTTTAAACCTTCAATATCTGACTTCATCGGTAATTTAGATATCTATGATCGTGAAGAGACGCTAGGCGTCTATCTTGATAGGTTTGATCCAAACAATAGGGGTGACGTTTGTAACTTATTGAAAGAAATGTTTTTTCATGGTCCTAGTACTAGTGGGTTATCAATTTCACATAAAGAGTTTCTTGTGGAGTTGCTGATAAACGCACTGAGAGATCCTGGTTTTGATTTTTGCAAACCTTTTGAGACTGATGATGGGAATGGCGATACATTTACACTTCCATTTAGTTGGGAAATAAAAAAACCAAGGATGTTTTTTGAAGAGGCATATCGTATTGCCCTGCGTGAGTGGCATGACGTTAGTATAAATATGCCTTCACTTCATGAGTTAAATATACCTTTAATTTAATAACTTTCGTTGGTCGTTGGTCGTTGGTCGTTGGTCTTATTACAAGGTAGTGACAGAAATATGTTTTTAAAGTTGATGTCAGTGGTTGGCATTATTTTGTTTTCTTGGAACATCTCCGGGTGCTCGGTAAATCTGTCAACTCAGAATGAGCAGCAGTTGTTGCAAGCCGCCCAGCAAGGCCAGGGCAAGGCACAATATGAGCTGGCCAACCGTCTGGCGGCCAAACCGGATTATCCCGAGGCGATGCGCTGGATGAAGCAGGCCGCCGATCAAGTCGGTCCGCTGGCGGCGGATGTCGATATTCGGGGCAAGGCCGCATTACAGGTGGGAAGTTGGTATCAGGCGGGGTTGGGAGAACCTAAAAATCCTGTACTGGCCAAGCAGTGGTGGCAGCGCTCCGCCAAGTTGGGCAATGCGGAGGCCAGCTATCAACTGGGTCAGGACTGCCGGCAACGGCACAAGGGCAAGCTGGCCAGTGAGTGCCTCGACTGGTTCGAGCAGGCAGCCAAGCGGGATCATGCGAATGCTCAGTTGGCTCTGGGGCAGTGGTATGCAGGTCAGGCGGGGGCTGATGAAGATGCCGTCAAGTGGCTGGAGAAAGCCGCCGAACAAGGTAATCGGGATGCCCAATTCCAGCTTGGCACTCGCTATGAACAAGGGAAAGGGGTGGGCAAGCGCCCCGATCTTGCCCAGCGCTGGTATGAGAAAGCAGCCGCTCAGCAACAGCCGGATGCCTTGTTGGTGCTGGCGCGCAAGGCGCCATCTGAAGAGGCATTCGGCCTCTATCAGCGAGCTGCCAATGCGGGGGCTGTATCGGCACAGTTGTGGTTGGGACAAGCCTATCTGGTCGGTGATCTGATTGCTCAGGATCTTGCGCTTGGTCGCTATTGGCTGGAGCTGGCCGCGGGCAGTGGTTCCCACGAGGCCGAATATCAACTGAGCCTGCAACAGAGCGATAGCGCCGCGCGAAAACATTGGTTGACGCGTGCCGCAGAAGGGGGATTCAGTCAGGCTCAATTTGCATTAGCTCAATGGCAGCAAGAGCAAGGTGACCTGGTGACCGCTCGCCACTATTTTGCTTTGGCAGCAGCACAGGGCAACGTCGATGCTCACTATGCCTATGGCGAGATGCTACGGCTGGGATTGGGCGGCAAGGAAGACTACCCGCAGGCGCTTAAAGAGTATCGACTGGCCGCCAATGCCCAGCACCGATCTGCTCAATACCGCATGGGTATGATGCGAGAGCAGGGGTTGGGAGCTCCACGCAATAGACTGCATGCCTATGCATGGTATCTGCTTGCTGCCACGGATGGAAACAGTGAAGCTTCTGAAGCACGTGACGAGCTTGAAAAAGGTATGACTGAAAAAGAGAAGAGTGCAGGGCAAAAACTGGCTCAGCATTGGTTTGTAGCGCTTGCCAAAGGAAAGAAATTGAACAGTTAGTCTGTTTCTTGTCAACAACGATGAGTTTACAATCTACCTGAACGGTCGATGATCCAGAGTGCTTGATATAAGCCGCCTTATCCTGGTGATATCGTCGTGCATATTATGTTCTCCAGTCCCTTCATTGTTTTGCATGATGAAGGGATTTTTCATTCTTGAACGGTAATTTTTTGTTACATATCCATGTCTGGTTGCGACCATCTTTGTCGCATTGGATCGTGGTGAAATGTATGAATCACTAACGCTCAAAGTGAATGACTCTGGAATATGTTTTTCTGAGTGCGTGGAGGATATGGGGTGTATTTTAAAATATGACGTAAAGGCATTGTGATTCTGCATTAAGTTGTTGTTTTTAATTTGTTTTTTTCTTTTTGCTCTTCTTCGTTGATAAATAATCAATTGACTATCTGTGCTACACGCATATACCATGCGGCGCAAATGGCTCTAGGGCCAATATGACCTCTAACAAAGAGTAGAGGCAAAATCGGATTGTATAGATAACAAGATGCATACTGCGTTTTTGATTATTAGAGCTTTTGCTTTTGTATATCGGAAACGCATCGTCAGCTGATGAACTACTCACTTAATCCGTCAGTGAGTTCAGTCAACTGTCATTTTTGACAGTTGTTGGTATGTGCATTGGCTATAAGCTTTAGGGTCTTTGTTGACCTTTAACTTGGTATTTAGAGCATGGGAAAAGGAATTGACGGCGGCACTGTTGCGCCCAAAGAACGTATCAATATCAAATATGTACCGGCAACCGGTGGTCAGCAGGCGGAAATAGAGCTTCCGTTGACCATGATGGTGGTCGGCAATATGAAGGGTCGTACCGAAGACACTCCGATCGAGGAGCGTCAGACCGTCTCCATCGACAAGAATAACTTCTCGTCTGTCATGAAAGAATCCGCGCTGGAACTGAAGTTTTCCGTTCCCAATCGTCTGGAAGAGAATAGCCAAGATGAGCTGCCGGTTTCGATCAAGATCCAGTCTCTGGAAGACTTCACCCCTGACAGCGTGGCACAGCAAGTGCCCGAGCTGCGCAAGCTGTTGGAACTGCGCGAGGCCTTGGTTGCCCTGAAGGGACCGCTGGGTAATATCCCTGCCTTCCGCAATCGTTTGCAGGATCTGCTGTCCAGTGATGATGCTCGTGAGCAACTGCTCAAGGAGCTGGATTTGATTAAGCCCGCCGAGTGATCGCCGGGTTGGATTGACTGAACGAGAAAGGAACAAACATGTCTTTGGTCGAAGAACAGGTTCAAGCGGGGGCGAGTGCAGCCTCCTCGTCCTTGCTGGACGAAATCATGGCGCAGGCTCGTATCACCCCGGTGGACGAGGGTTACAGTGTCGCCAAGCAGGGAGTAGCTGCCCTGATTGCCAACATCCTGGACAGCGGTACTACCAGTGAGCCGGTTAACAAGGCGCTGGTCGACAGCATGATTGTCGAGCTCGACAAGAAGCTGAGCAAGCAGATGGACGTCATCCTGCATGCCAAGGAGCTGCAGGAGATGGAGTCCTCCTGGCGCTCCCTCAAGCTTTTGGTGGATCGCACCGATTTTCGCGAGAACATCAAAATCCAGGTGCTGCATGCCACCAAGGAAGAGCTGCTGGAAGATTTTGAGTTCTCACCCGAAATCACCCAGTCCGGTCTCTACAAGCATGTCTACTCGACTGGCTACGGTCAGTTCGGTGGTCAGCCCGTCGGCGCCGTGATCGGTGACTACGCTTTTACCCACAGCTCCCCCGACATCAAGCTGATGCAGTATGTCAGCGCGGTGGGTGCCATGGCCCATGCGCCGTTCATCTCTTCCGTCGCACCAGCTTTCTTCGGTGTCGACAGCTTTACCGATCTGCCTTCCATCAAGGATCTGAAATCGGTTTTCGAAGGCCCGGCCTACACCAAGTGGCGTTCCCTGCGTGAATCGGAAGATGCCCGTTATCTGGGGCTGACCGCACCGCGCTTCCTGGCGCGTCTGCCCTACGACCCGACCGAGAACCCCATCAAGGGCTTCAACTATCAGGAAGATATCAGCTCGGATCACGACCACTATCTGTGGGGCAACACCGCCTATCTGATGGGCACCTCCCTGACCGACAGTTTCGCCAAGTATCGCTGGTGCCCGAACATCATAGGCCCGCAGAGTGGTGGTGCCATCCACGATCTGCCGGTACACGTCTATGAAGCCATGGGCCAGCTGCAGGCGAAGATCCCGACCGAGGTGCTCATCACCGATCGTCGTGAATACGAGCTGTCGGAAGAGGGCTTCATCACCCTGACCATGCGTAAAGACAGCGATAACGCCGCCTTCTTCTCCGCCAACTCGGTGCAAAAACCCAAGGTGTTCCCGAACACCAAGGAAGGGAAAGAAGCGGAAACCAACTACAAGCTGGGAACCCAGCTGCCCTACATGTTCATCATCAACCGCCTGGCGCACTACATCAAAGTGCTGCAGCGCGAGCAGATCGGCTCCTGGAAGGAGCGTCAGGATCTGGAACGCGAGCTGAATGGCTGGATCAAGCAGTACGTTGCCGATCAGGAGAACCCGCCGGCAGACGTACGTAGCCGCCGTCCGCTGCGCGCCGCCCAGATCAAGGTGCTGGATGTGGAAGGGGAGCCGGGCTGGTACCAGGTTGCCATGGCCGTGCGCCCGCACTTCAAGTACATGGGGGCGAGCTTCGAGCTCTCTCTGGTAGGTCGACTGGACAAGGAATAAGGCCCGATGCCGCATCTCTCTTCATGGGATAGAGGAAATGCGGCCAGCCTGTTTGATCGCATCCGGGGGGAGGGGCTTGGCTCCTCCCCTCGTTCGGAAGTTGATGAACTGGTCGACTCTGTCAAACGGCAGCTCGACCAGATCCTCAACACCCGTCCCGGCAATTGCCGCAGTGCACCCGATCTGGGGGTCATTGATCTCAATGACGCCACTCAGGGCAGTGCGGATATCAAAGGACGGATCCGGGAAGCGATCCGGCAATGCATCCGCCGTTATGAACCGCGGATCATCCATGTGGATGTTCGTTCACCGGACTATCAGGCGAGCCCGCTTGAGATGTCGTTTCAGGTGACGGCCCACGTGCGGCTGGAGCATATCGAGCAAGTTACCTCGTTCAACGTCCATATGGACAGTCACCGTCACTACCGCATGGTCTGATCAATGTCGCTGGAACATTACTTCAGGGATGAACTGGCATTTTTGCGCCTGCAAGGGCGTGAATTTGCCGATGCCTATCCCGAACTCACCCGCTTTCTGTCGGAGCAGAACACCGATCCGGACGTGGAGCGCCTGCTGGAGGGATTCGCCTTCCTCACGGGCAACCTGCGCGCCAAGATTGAGGATGAGTTTCCCGAGCTGACCCACGGTCTGCTCAACATGCTCTGGCCAAACTACCTGCGTCCCGTGCCCAGCATGACCATCATGCAGTTTTCGGTCATTCCGGGGGCCATCGCCCAGCCGGCGCTGGTCAGGCAAGGCTGCCAACTCGACAGCCTGCCCCTGGACGAGGTGACCTGTCATTTCCAGACCTGTCACGATACCTGGGTCTATCCGGCCGATATCCGTCATATTGCCGCCCAGAGCGGCAACGATCTCTCCACCATCTCGCTGGATATCGCCCTGCATGCTCCTCTGCCGCTCTGCGAGCTGCAGCTGGACAAGCTGCGCTTCTTCCTCGGTGGCGACAGCTACACCGCCTATGAGCTCTACTTCTGGCTCTCCAACCAGCTTTCCCATATCGAGCTCGAGATCGACGGCAAGCGCTTTCGTCAGGAGGCCAAGGCCCTCAAACCGGTCGGCTTCGAGCGCGGTGATGCGCTCTTGCCCTATCCGAACAACGTCTATTCCGGCTACCGGATCCTGCAGGAGTATTTCTGCTTCCCGGAAAGCTTCCTCTTCTTCGAACTCGCCGGTGGCGACTGGCCCAAACAGCCGTTGCCGGTGAGCGAATTCAAGGTGCACTTCTGCTTCGACCGGCCGCTGCCGGCGGAGCTCAAGATCCGACCCGACTCCTTCATGCTCAACTGCGTGCCGGCCATCAACCTGTTCCAGCACGACAGCGAGCCGGTCAACCTCAATGGCCGCCAGGCGGAGTACCCCCTCAAGGCGAGTTATCGCCATGCCGACAGCTTCGAGATCTTCTCGGTGGATCAGGTGGAGGGCTGGGTCGAGGGGAACCTCGGCCGCTCCCGCGGCACGCCGCGCATCTATCAGCCGTTCGAGAGCTTCCAGCACCAGATAGAGCGGGCCAAGCAGCGGCTGGCGCTCTACTACCGGGTGCGGGTCAAGGAGGCAGTGAGCGGGGATGGTTTCGAGCACAGTCTCTCGTTCGTGCGCGGGGATGAAACCACCACGGTCGAACTGGATGAATCCATCTCGGTGACGCTCACCTGCACCAACCGCTCCCGCGCCGCCCGCCTCAAGGTGGGCAGCGTCTGCGTGCCGACCGGCAGCTCACCCTCGTTTGCCACCTTCCGCAACCTGATCCGGCCGACCCGGCCGCTGCGCCCGGCGCTGGACGGCAGTCTGCACTGGACGCTGATCTCCAACCTGTCGCTCAACTATGTATCCCTGCTGCGCCGCGATGCCCTGGTGCAGGTGCTGCGCACCTACGATTTTCCGGCGCTGCACGACAAGCAGGCAGAGCAGGCCTCGCGCAAGCGGCTGGCGGGGATCGAGGAGATCGAAACCAAACCGGTGGACCGGCTGGTGCGCGGCATGCCGGTGCGGGGGCTCAAGTCGGTGCTTTCCATCCGCCAGTCCGCCTTTGGCAGCGAAGGGGAGCTCTATTTGTTCAGCACCGTGCTGGCCCACTTCTTCTCGCTGTATGCCAGCGTCAACGCTTTCCACCTGCTTGAGGTGGTCAATCTCGACAACAAGGAGCGCTATCAGTGGCCAGTCCAGATCGGTCAGCACTCCCTGATGTGACGTCCGGCAAGGACGCGCCCCGCTTCAATTTCTTCCAGCTGGTTGAACTGCTCAACCGGCTGGATGGTGCCGATCAGGAGCGAGGGCTCGACTACCTGCCCGGTGACGAGAACATTCGCTTCAAGGCGACCGCCTCCCTGGGGTTCCCTACCAGCGACGTGCTGCAGATTGGCCGGGACGGACAGGGCCGCCACGAGCTGGAGGTGGCCTTTCTCGGCCTGCACGGCAGCCAGTCGCCGATGCCCGGCTATTACCTCGACTCGCTGGCGTGGGAGTACGCCCAGGGGGAGCAGAAGCTCGGCCTGTTCCTGGATTTCTTCCATCACCGCCTGCTGACCCTGCTGCACCGGATCTGGCGCAAGTATCGCTACCACGTGCGGTTTCAGGACAACGGCGAGGATGGTTTCTCCCGCCTGATGTTCGCCCTGGTAGGGCTTGGCAACGAGGCGGTCTGCCAGAGCCTGCCGGTCAACCGGGCCAAGATGCTCTCCTATGCGGGCATGCTGGCCAGCCCCAGCCGCTCCCCCGAGGTGGTGGCCGGTCTGGTGGCCCACTGTTTCGATCTGGCGGACGTGGAGGTGAGCGCTTGGCAGTGGCGCAAGGTGCCTATTCATCAGGATCAGCAAAACCGCCTCGGCGGTGCCTGCGCCACCCTGGGGGATGACTTTGTCATCGGCGACAAGGTGAACGACTGTGCCGGCAAGTTCTTGTTGAAGATCAACAACCTGAGTTTTGGCCAGTTTCTCGGGTTTCTGCCGAACGGGGAGCACTTCCACGCCCTGGTGACCTTCGTCTCCTTCATCCTGCGCGATCAGCTGGCCTGGGATCTGCGGCTGGGTTTCGGCCAGGAGCAGGCGAAGGGACTGAGACTCGGTGAAGAGCAGAGTGCCCGTCTGGGGTGGAGTACCTTTCTCGGCCAGCCGCCGAGCGATCCGTTCGTGACCATTTGTGTGCAGGAATAAGTGCAGAAATTAGCTGCGCAGAACATTTAAGTACAGAGATCAGTGCAGGAGTAACCGTGGACGATTTTAACCAGCAACTTTCCCTGGTGGTGCTCAACAGCGAACAGCTCGACGGCAGCCAGCAGGTGCAGTACCGCTTCGACGAGATGGGGGGGACCCTGGGCGCCTCCGAGCAGGATGACTGGCAGCTGCGGGACAGGTTAGGTGCCGTGCTGCCCGCCCACGCCCGCATCGAGCTCAACGATGGCCGCTTCTGCCTGTGCGATCTGAGCGGCCAGACCTATATCAATGGCGCCACGTCACCCATCGGGCGGGCCCGCAAGGTGCATCTGGAGCAGGGGGACGAGCTCATCGTCGGCCCGTTCCGGTTGCGTACCTACCTGGGGGCCATCACCCCCGAGCAGAGCCTGCAGCAGGTGCTCGGTAATCGTGCCACCGAGCAGCTCGATGAGTGGCTGACCGGTGATGAGCCTGCAGCCCGAACCGATGATCCGCGTACCCTGGCGGCCGATCCCCTGCTGGCACTGCAACAGGAGCGCCGGACCCCCAATTCGTTGATGGATGGCTTGCCAACAGCTGGCGTGCCGACGGATGGCCCGCTGGCGGATAGTCGCCTGCAGGCTTCACCGCGTTCACAGCCGGATGTGGACGTTTCCCCCCTTGCCCCCTTTTCTGCTGTCGAGAACACCATGAACCAAGAATTTCTGGATATGCCCAGCATCGAGAACCACCCCGATTATCAGCTGTCGCTGGACGGCGTCGATCACGTGGCCCTGACCCCGCTGATGCGCGGCCTGGGTCAGCCCTTGCAACTGCAGGACACCCAGCAGGCCCACGACATGCTCGAAGAGATGGGCAAGACGGTGCGGGCCATGGTGGAGGGGTTGCTGCAGTTGCAAACCGAACAGGCGGCGCTGGCGGACAAGCACCTGCGCCCCATCGAGGACAACCCGCTGCGCCTGGGCCTTGACTATGACGAGACCCTGGCGGTGCTGTTTGCCGAGCAGAAGAGCCCGGTCCACCTGAGTGCGCCGGCGGCGGTGGCCGAGAGCCTGCACAATGTGCGCATCCACCACGTGGCAAACCAGCAGGCCATCGGTGCGGCGCTGGACAGCATTCTGCAAGCCTTCTCGCCCGAGGCGCTGATCGGCCGGTTCGAACAATACCGCCGCAGCGGCGCGCCGGGCATGACCGATGAAGGCTGGGCCTGGAACATGTACCAGCATTACTACCGTGAGCTCACCTCCGCCCGCCAGCAGGGGTTCGACAAGCTGTTCCACCAGGTGTATGCCCAGGCCTATGACCAGGCCGTTCGTCAGCAACAGGGACTGATTTGATGATACGTGCGCTGATGCTGGGGGTGGCTCTGCTGGCCCTGGCTGGCTGTACCACCATGGGCAAGATGGCCGACGTCGCCATGAACCCGGATATCCAGGTGGGCAGCAATGACAGTCAACCCTCCACCCTAGGGCTGAGCCTGCTGGCGGAGCCTGACGTCAACCCCAACGAGAGCGGGGAGGCGGCGCCCATCGAGTTTCAGGTGGTGCTGCTGGCCGAGGATTCCAAGCTGCTTGCCACCGACTACGACCAGGTGACGGCAGATGTAGAGAAGGCCCTTGGCAAGAACTACCTCGACCATCAGGACTACACCCTGCTGCCGGGCCAGTTCAAATACCTGCCCCCCGTCAAGCTCGACGAGAAGACCCGTTACATCGGCGTGATCGCACGCTACGCCGACCCGGACAGTGCCGAGTGGCGCAAGGTCATCAAGATCAAGAGCAAGGGGGCGGCTTATCAAATCCTGGTGCACCTGCGCCTGGATGAAGTGGAACTGCAAAAAGAAGAAGAATAACCATGTCGAGTCGAAATCGGGTTATCTGGCGTGAGGGGCTGTTCATCAAGCCCCAGCACTTCCAGCAACAACAAAGACATTCGGATTACGCGCTGCACGCACGCTTGAGCGCACTGTCCGATTATTTCTATGGCTTGCAGTCGCTCGCCATCAACGAGGATTACCTGGGTTTTGGTCGCATCGCCTTGGTGGGGGCTACCGGCATCCTGCCGGACGGGACCGTGTTCAATATCCCCAACGACGACATGCTGCCGACCCCGCTGGAGATCACCGATGCCTCGGTGGCCAACCAGAAGGTCTATCTGGCGCTGCCGCTCTCGGTAAGCGGCGTCAACGAGGTGGGACAGGGCGGTCAGGTGGCTACCCGGCTGCAGGCCCATCGCCACGACGTGCGCGACCTGCACAGCGAAGGGGGGGACGTGGTCTCCCTCGAAGTGGGGCGGGTCAGCCTGCGGCTGATGCTGGAGCGGGAAGATCGCAGCGCCTACGCCTCCTTGGCCATTGCCCGCATTCTGGACAAGCGTCCGGACGGCGGTCTGGTGCTGGATCCCAACTTCATGCCCTGCAGCATCAGCGTCTCCGCCATCCCGACCCTCAAGCGCTTCCTCGGCGAGTCGGCCGGCCTCGTGGCCGAACGGGCCCGCAGCCTCTCCCAGCGCATCGCGGCGCCCGGTCAGCAAGGGGTGGCCGACGTGGCCGAGTTCATGATGTTGCAGCTGCTGAACAGGGCTCAGCCCCAGCTCTCCCATCTGGCGCGCCTTGGCACCCTGCACCCGGAGCGGCTGCATGAGTCGCTGGTGCAGCTCTGCGGCGAGCTGATGACCTTTACCGACGAATCCCGCCTGCCGCCCGAATTCCCGGCCTATCGTCATGACGATCAGCAGGTGAGCTTCGAACCGGTGATGCTGGCTCTGCGTCAGGCGCTCAGTACCGTGCTGTCGCCGCGCGCCGTCTCCATCCAGCTGCGCAAGCACCAGTACGGCATCATGGTGGCCATGGTGAACGAGAGCGAGCTGATGAAAAGCGCCGACTTCGTGCTGGCGGTGCGCGCCCGCATGCCGCAGGAGCAGCTGCGCAAACAGCTGCTGCAGCAGACCAAGGTGGCCTCCAGCGACAAGATCCGCGAGCTCATCAGCCTGCAACTGCCCGGCATCCCGCTGCTGCCACTGCCGGTGGCGCCGCGCCAGCTGCCCTATCACGCCGGTTACAGCTACTTCCAGCTCGACCGGCAGAGCCCGGCCTGGCAGATGCTGGCGGTCAGCAACACCCTTGCCTTCCACATCGCCGGCGACTTCCCCGAGCTCGACATGCAGCTCTGGGCCATTCGCAGCCAGTGATCGCACCAAGGAATAAGCAGAGATGACCACGGACATTATCAAGAACGAGCAACTCAGCGACCTGCTGTTCGATCACGCCGAGCAGCTGGACATGGATTCGGACTACTGGTTCCGCCTGCGCGGCCAGAGCATCAACCCGATGATCGACGCGGTGACCCCCTTGCTGGGGCTGGTGCAGCGGGTGCGCCTGCTGTCGCGCTATGACCAGGTGCCCGAGCTCTACCAGCGGGTGGTGACCGAGATCCAGGCCATCGAACAGGAGCTGATGGCCCAGGGGTACGAGAACGGGGTGGTGCTGTCGTTTCGCTACATCCTCTGCACCTTCATCGACGAGGCTGTGATGGGGCGCGACTGGGGCAGCCAGAGCGAATGGTCCCAGCACTCCCTGCTGGCCCGCTTCCACAACGAGACCTGGGGCGGCGAGAAGGTGTTCGTGCTGCTGGCCCGTCTGCAGGAAGACCCGGTGCGCTACCGCGACATCCTGGAGTTCATCTACCTGTGCCTCTGCCTCGGTTTCGAGGGGCGCTACAAGGTGATGAGCCAGGGGCGGGAAGAGTTCGAACGCATCGTGCGCCAGCTGCACAAGCAGTTGGCCCCCGAAGCCGGTGGCGAGGCGCCCAGCGTGTTTCACCTCGATCTGGGCCAGCAGGCCTCCCGCTATCAGCTGCGCAAGCAGGTTTCCCTGCGCAGCCTGTTCATGGGCGGGGCGTTGATCCTGGCGCTGATCTTCGGCCTCTATCACCACCAACTCAATAACCAGACCCAGGACGTTCTGCGTCAACTGGGCGAATTATTAAAATAAAATACTAAGGAGAGCACGCCTTGATTCGTATAGAGCTACCGGTACTGGTGGAAAGACTCAACCCCATCTGCCGTCACATGCTGGAGGAGGCCGCGGCCCTCTGTGTCAATCACCAGGGGGCCGAGATCCGCATCGAGCACCTGCTGCTCAAGATGCTGGAAACCCCGCTGAGCGACGTGCGCCAGATCCTGAAGGTGGCCGAGGTCGACGTTGAAGAGCTGAAGACCCTGCTGCAACCCTCGCCAACTGATAACGGTTATGGCCAGGGTTACCCCTCCTTTTCGCCCATGCTGGTGGAGTGGCTGCAAGACAGCTGGCTGCTCGCCTCCGCCGAGCTGCAACACGCCCAGCTGCGCAGCGGCGTCATGCTGCTGGTGCTGCTGATGACCCCGCAGCGCTATTTGCCGGGCTCGGTGACCCGCCTGCTTGCCAAGGTCAATCGCGAGCTGCTGCGCCAGCAGTTTGACGAGTGGGTCAAGGAGTCTGCCGAGACGCAAGTGACCACCGCCCCGGGCGGCAAGACGGCCCAGGCCGCTCTGCCGGCCGATGCCAGCCTGCTGGCCCGCTTTACCGTCAATGTGACCGAACAGGCCCGCGAGGGCAGCCTGGACCCCGTGCTCTGCCGGGATCACGAAATCGACCTGATGATCGACATCCTCTCCCGTCGTCGCAAGAACAACCCCATAGTCGTGGGGGAGGCCGGTGTCGGCAAGAGCGCCCTCATCGAGGGGCTGGCCCTGCGCATGGTGGCGGGTCAGGTGCCCGAGAAGCTGCGCGGGGTCGAGCTGATGACGCTGGATCTCGGCGCCATGCAGGCCGGCGCCTCGGTCAAGGGGGAGTTCGAGAAACGCTTCAAGGGGGTGATGCAGGAGGTCAAGGACGCCGTGCAGCCGGTAATCCTCTTCATCGACGAGGCGCACACCCTGATCGGGGCCGGCAACCAGGCCGGCGGGCTGGATGTTTCCAACCTCATCAAGCCGGCGCTGGCTCGTGGCGAGCTGCGCACCATCGCCGCCACCACCTGGGGCGAATACAAGAAATACGTGGAAAAAGACGCGGCCCTGTCGCGCCGCTTCCAGCTGGTGAAAGTCGGTGAGCCCGATGCCGACGAGGCCACCGTGATCCTGCGCGGCCTGCGCAGCATCTACGAGAAGGCCCATGGGGTGCTGATCGACGAGGAGGCGCTGCAGGCCGCCGCCCAGCTCTCCGCCCGCTACATCTCCGGCCGTCAGCTGCCGGACAAGGCGATCGACGTGCTCGACACCGCCTGTGCCCGGGTGGCCATCAACCTCACCACGCCGCCGCGCGCGGTCAGCCACCTGCAAAATGCGCTGCGCCAGCGCGAGCTGGAGATCCGCCAGCTGGAGCGCCAGAGCCTGATAGGTCTCGGTGACAACGCAGAACGCCTGGCCGAGTTACAGGCGGCCCAGCAGGTTTGCCGTGAAGAACTGGCCGAGCAGGAGGCCCGCTGGCAGCAGCAGCAGGGGCTGGTGCACCAGATTGTCGAGCTGCGTGCGGCGCTGCTGGCCGATCAGCAGGATGAGATGCTGGCCAGAGAGGCGCTGGATCTCGCTGATGCGCCCCTCGATCCACAAGCCGCTGCCGAGCAGCTGGCCACCCTCGAGCGCGAGCTGGCCGAGTTGCAGCAAGGAGAAGTGCTGGTCTCCGCCCACGTCGACAAGACCCAGATTGCCGCCGTCATCGCCGAGTGGACCGGAGTGCCCCTCAATCGCATCTCGCAAGGGGAGCTGGACGTGGTGACCCGATTGCCGGAGTACCTCGGCGAGCTTATCAAGGGGCAGGATGTGGCGGTGGCCCACCTGCACAAGCATCTGCTGACCGCTCGCGCCGACCTGCGTCGTCCCGGCCGCCCGCTGGGGGCCTTCCTGCTGGTGGGACCGAGCGGGGTCGGCAAGACCGAAACCGTGCTGCAGATTGCCGAGCTGATGTTCGGTGGTCGCCAGTATCTGACCACCATCAACATGTCCGAGTATCAGGAGAAGCACACCGTCTCCCGTCTCATCGGTTCGCCGCCCGGCTACGTCGGTTTCGGTGAGGGGGGCGTGCTGACCGAGGCGATTCGGCAGAAGCCTTACTCCGTGGTGCTGCTGGACGAGGTAGAGAAGGCCCACCCGGACGTGCTCAACCTCTTCTATCAGGCGTTCGACAAGGGCGAGCTGGCGGACGGGGAAGGGCGCATCATCGACTGCAAGAACGTGGTCTTCTTCCTCACTTCCAACCTCGGTTTCCAGACCATAGTCGATCATGCCGAGCAGCCAGACATGCTGCTGGATGCCCTCTATCCGGAGCTCGCCGCCTTCTTCAAGCCAGCGCTGCTGGCGCGCATGGAGGTGATCCCCTATCTGCCGCTCGGTCACGATACCCTGGTGCAGATCGTCGGCGGCAAGCTCAACCGGCTGGTCAAGCTGCTCAAGGAGCGTTTCGGCGCCGAGGTGGTGCTGGACGATGAGGTGGCCGAGGAGATCCTGCTGCGGGCCAATCGCAGCGAGAACGGCGCCCGCATGCTCGAATCCGTCATCGATGGGGCCCTGCTGCCGCCGGTCTCCCTGCAACTGCTGCAGCGCCTCTCGGCCGGTGAACCCATCAAGCGCGTCCACTTTTCTGTGGCCGATCACCAGTTTGTGGCCGAGGTGGGGGCTTGAGTATGGAGCAAGCCCTCGCATTTGCCCTGGCCCTCACCGCCCAGCGCGATGAGCCGCATCTGTGCCACTGGTGGAGCTCGACCCTTAATGCCAGCTTCCAGCCCAAGGGGCTGCTGCTCGGCATGCTGGATGTGAGCGGCCGTCAGCTGGAGTGCCAAGGCTGGGTAAGGGGGAAGGACGTGGCGCTGGGGCTGGCGGTGGACGATTTTTCCCACCCCCTTGCCTATGTGCTGCACAAGGCCCAGTCCCGCACCTGGGACTCCCTCTACGGCGGCGCCCGCATCGAGCACGCCGGTTTTCGCGCACTGCTGGCCGACCTTGGCCAGCAGTGCGGCTTGCACGCCTATCCGCTGCTGGATGGCAACGGCAAGCCGTTTGCCGTGCTGGCCCTGATGGATGAGGGGGAGGTGCTGCGGGCCTGGGCCGACGGCCCCGAGCTGGCCCAGCTCTCCCAGGTCTTTTGCAACCAGCTCACCCTCATTCGCGATCTCGGTCGCAGTCGGCGGGATCAGGGGGTACTGCGTGACTCCCTGCGTCAGATGAAGGGAGAGGGGGAGCGGCTGCGCCAGCACGAGAAGCTGCTCGGCGATCAGCTGGTCGGCCAGTCGGCGGTGATCCGCGGGCTGCGCGAGCAGATAAACCAGGCTGGCCAGCACAAGCTGACCGTGCTGATCCAGGGTGAGACTGGCAGCGGCAAGGAGGTGGTGGCACGGCTGGTGCATCAGTGCTCCGATCGCGCCAACAAGCCCTTTGTCGCCATCAACTGCGCCGCCATCCCGGAGAACCTCATCGAGAGCGAGCTGTTCGGTTACCAGAAGGGGGCCTTCTCTGGCGCCCTTGCCAACAAGACCGGGCTGGTGGCCCAGGCCAACGGCGGTACCCTGTTTCTGGACGAGGTGGGCGACATGCCCGCCGCCATGCAGGCCAAGCTGCTGCGGGTGCTGGAAACCCGCAGTTACCGGCCGCTCGGGGCCGAGCAGGAGTATCACTCCGATTTTCGCCTCATCGCCGCCACCCACCAGCCGCTCACCCGTCATGTGGAGGAGGGGCAGTTTCGGGCCGACCTCTACCACCGCCTCTGCCAGTGTCTGCTGCTGATCGCCCCCCTGCGCGAGCATATCGAGGATGTGCCGCTCTTGTGCCAGCACTTCATGGCCCAGTTTGCCGCCCAGGATGGCAAGACGCTCGCCGGTTTGCAGCGCAAGTTCTTGAAACAGCTGCAGACCTATGACTTCCCCGGCAACGTGCGCGAGCTGCGCAACCTGCTGGAGGTGGCCTGTGCCCATACCCGCTCCGGGGAGGAGGTGGGGCTGGAGGCGCTGCCGCCAGAGCTGCGCGAACGGGTCTGTGTCGAGCTGCCCGGCTACATGGACGACTACAACCACATCCGCGATCTGCGCCGGGCCATGCAGCAGTACGAGGCCTCCGTCATCGAGGCGCGGCTGCGCCACTTCCACGGCAACCGGATGCTGGTGGCCGAGAGTCTCAACATTCCCAAGCGCACCCTGGATCACAAGTGCCAGAAACTGGAGGTGAACTGATGAGCGTCATCGCCCTATTGCCTCTGCTGCTGGCCACCAGTGCGGCCGAGGCACCGCTGGACATGGCGCGCTGGCAGGCCTGCCGGCAGGAGCCCTCGCCGCTGGTGCGGCTCGCCTGCTACGACGCCATCGGCAATGGCGCGGTCAGTACCACCGAAGGGGATTCTCCCAAATCGGCGGCCTGGCAGGCCATCTGGGCCCAGGAGCAGGCCCGCACGCCAGAGAGCGCCCCCTTCCTGTTGCAAAGCGATGAGGCGCGCGGCAGTGAAACCCTGACCCGCCCGGCGCTGCGCGGGGCGACGCTCTCCATCGGCTGTGTCGACAGCATCACCCATATCCGGCTGCGGCTGGATCAGCCCTGGAGCGGCGAGAAGGTGCAGGTCGAGCTGGATGGTCAGCCGAGTGCCGGCTCCCAGAGCTGGTTTATTCGGGATCAGGGTCTGTTGCTGGAATATGGCCGCGGTCTGCCCGCCATCGAGGAGCTCAAACGCTGGCTGGGCCATCGCGAGCTGCAGGTGCGGGCCGACAACGGTGCCCTCTTGCGGGTCGATTTGAGCGGCCTGAAAGAGGCGCTGGCACCGCTGCGTCAGCAGTGCCGCTGGTAGGGGGGAAGATGAGCTATCAACACCCCTGGTGTGCACGCCTGCTCACCAGCCTGCCGGATGAACAGATAAAGAGCGCGGTGCTGGCCGACGAGCCGCGCTGGGACTATGTGGAGACCGAGCTGGTCAAGCTGGGCTCCCTCGCTCACAGCCAGGTGGATCTCAATGCGGTGGCCGAGGCCTGCCTCGGCTTGCTGGAGAGCCGCACCAAGGATATGCGGGTGCTGGCCCAGTTGCTGCGCTGTCTGCAGCACCCGGCCAAGGCAACCCCGCTGGGGGCGGCGATCAGCCTGCTGGAGGCCTGGATCCAGGCCTACTGGCTGTTGGCCTGGCCCGGCAATGCCAGCCAGAAACAACGGCTGATGGTGCAAATCGTCAAGCGCTTCGAAGGGGCCCTGCCGCGCATTTGCGAGAGCGCCTCGGCAGCCGAGCTGGCCCAGTTGTTGGCCCAGGCCGAGCAGCTGGAGCAGGTCTGGCTGGCGCAGTGTCCCGACAAGGGAGAGCTGCTCGACCCGTTGGTGATGGGGTTGAAACGGGCCCAGCGCCAGCAGGTGGCACAGGCGCAGGCTGATGCTGCTGGGCAGCCCCAGAGCAGCGGCGCGGCGGCAGCGAGCAACCCGGCATCGGCTGGGCCGAGTGCCAGCGGCGCCGGCGCCATGGTGCTCAGCGGCGGTGGCGGCAGTGCCGGCATCGATGTCGACAGCTCCAACGATCGCGCCTGGCGCCAGACACAGCTCAAGGTGGCGGAGCTCCTGATCGAACGCCAGCCCGATGCCGCGGTGGGCTATCGACTGCGCCGTCATGCCGTCTGGGCCGGGATCACGGCGGTTCCCATGAGCGGGGCGGGCAATAAAACCCCGCTGGCGCCCATGTCGGCGGACATGGTGGACGAGTACCGCGCCGCCATGAACGCCCCTGATCAGGGGCTCTGGCAGCGCATCGAGCAGAGCCTGACCCTGGCCCCTTACTGGTTCGAGGGGCACAGGCTCTCGGCCGAGGTGGCCCAGAAGCTCGGCTTCGGGGCGGTGGCCCAGGCGATCGCCGAGGAGCTCGGCGCTTTCCTGCAGCGCCTGCCGGCCCTGCGGGAGCTCGCCTTCAGCGACGGCTCGCCGTTTCTCTCCCCCGAGTGCAGCCGCTGGCTGCAACCGGCCAAGGGCGGCAGTGCCGGCAGTGGCGAAACAGGGTTGGCCGAGGAGGTCGCCCAGCGTCACGGCGAGCAGGGGGTTGCAGCGGCGCTCGCCCTGCTCGATGAGCGGATTGCGCAGTTGAAAGAGCCAAGAGATCGCTTCCACGCCTTGCTGGTGCAGGCGGAGCTGTTGGCGCAGGAAGGCATGGAGGCGCTTGCGCGCCAGCACTATCAACACTTGTGGCAAGAGGCCAGTCGCCTCGGGTTGTCGCACTGGGAGCCCGGGCTGGTCAACCGCCTGGAGAGCCTGGCGGCGCCGTTGTCGAAATAAGTGCCGAAATGAGTCATTGAGTCGGAGTTGGATCACATTTTATGTTCAAAACCATTTTTACTTTTCTGCGGCAACAGCTGCCGAAATTGAAACCCTCCTGGCCCCTGCTCGGTGCTGTGCTCTGGGGGCTCGCCCTCATCCTGGTGTGGTGGCTGGGCCCTCGTCTCGAGGTTCGCGGCGCCAAGCCGTTCGAGCCGCTGTGGGGGCGGGTGGTGTTCACCCTGCTCTGGCTCTGGCTGCTGCTGGGAGTGGTCTCCTGGCGGGTGTGGCGCAAGATGCAACAGCTCAAGGCCGAGCGTCAGCACGAACAGGTGCTGGAGCAGGATCCGGTCAAGGGGCTCATCGACAGGCAGGCGCTGTTCCTCGATCGCTGGCTGCAGGCGCTGAATACCCATCTGGGCAAGGGGGCGCTCTACGCCATGCCCTGGTATCTGGTGCTGGGCCTGCCCGGCAGCGGCAAGAGCAGCCTCATTCACCGCGCCAACCCGGCCAACAAGCTCAACCCGAGACTCGACACCGAGCTGCGCGACGTGGCGCAGGATCAGCTGGTGGATTGCTGGCTGGGGGAGCAGGCGGTGATGCTGGATCCGGCCGGGGTACTGCTCTCCCAGAGCGAAGCCGAACTGGATCCGCAGGCGCGCAAACATGAGCGGCTCTGGCTGCACCTGCTTGGCTGGCTCAATGAACACCGTCGTCGCCAACCCCTCAACGGCCTGGTGCTGACCGTGGATCTGGCCTGGCTCTCCCACGCCAGCGTGGCCGAGCGCAAGGCCTATGCCCAGCTGATGCGCTCGCGCCTGCAGGAGGTGTCGGCCACCATGAATACCCGGTTGCCGCTCTATGTCACCTTCACCAAGCTCGATCTGCTGCGCGGCTTTGACGTGATCTACCAGCAGCTAGACAAGGAGGCCCGCGAGGCCGTGCTGGGGGTGACCTTCAAGCCGGGCGCCGACTGGCAGCAGGATCTGGCCCTGTTCTGGGATCAGTGGGTGGACAACCTCAACCAGAATCTGCCCGAACTGATGCTGAGCCGGCTCGATGCCGCCCAGCGCAACGCGCTGTTCTCGTTCGTGCGCCAGCTGGCGGGACTCAAGGATTACGTGACCAGCCTGCTGGCCGAGACCCTGGCCATCGAGGAGAGCAAGCCGCTGTTGATACGCGGGGTCTATGTCAGCTCCGTCTATCAGCAGGGGGTGCCGTTCGATGCGTTTGCCCAGGCGGCCTCTCGCCGCTACAACCTGCCAGAGCCCATCCACTCGGCCCTGCGTGGGGAGTCCAACACCTATTTCGTGCGCCAGCTGTTCTCCTCCATCATCTTCCCGGAGGCTCATCTGGCCGGCGAGAACCGGCTGCACACCCTCTATCGCCGGCGCCGCATGGCCATCGGTCTCAGCTGCCTGTCACTCTTCTCGGCAGCCCTCATCGGTGGCTGGCACTACTTCTACCGGGTCAACGAGGAGGCGGGCCGCAATGTACTGACCAAGGCCCAGGCCTTCATGGAGACCAACGAGGTGGCCGACGCCCACGCCTTCGGGGTGAGCCAGCTGCCGCGCCTCAACCTCATTCGCGAGGCGACCCTCTCATTTGGCAACTACCGCGAGCGCATGCCGCTGGTGGCCGATCTCGGTCTCTACCAGGGGGACGAAATTGGTCCTTATGTGGAGGGTTCCTACCTGCAACTGCTGAGCCTGCGCTTCCTGCCGGCCCAGATGCAGGGGTTGCTTGAGGATCTCAACCAGGCACCTGCGGGGAGCGAGGAGAAGCTCGCCATCCTGCGGGTGATGCGGATGCTGGACGATGCGTCCGGTCGCAACAAGGAGCTGGTGGCGCAGTACATGGCGAGCCGCTGGCAGAAGGCCTTCCCGGGACAGGGGGCGGTACAGGAGCAGCTGATGGGGCACCTGGACTATGCCCTCGATCACACCAACTGGTATGGCGCCAGAGCCAAGCGGGATCAGGCCGCCATCACCGCCTTCGTGCCCTTCAAGGAGCCGGTTTACGGTGCCCAGCGCGAGCTTGGCAAGTTGCCCATGTATCAGCGGGTCTACCAGAACCTGGTGGTGAAGGCGGACGAGGTACTGCCGCCGGATCTCAATGTGCGTGACGAGGTGGGCCCCACCTTCGACACCGTGTTTGCCCTGCGCAGCGACAACGCCGGCCAGGTGCCGCGGCTGCTCACCTGGCCCGGTTTCAACGACTTCTTCCTCAAGCAAGACAAGGCCCTCATCGATCTCACCGCGATGGATGCCTGGGTGCTGGGCCAGCGCAAGCTGAGCCAGCTGAGCGAGGCGGATCGCAAGGAGATCACCCGTCAGGTCAACGACCGTTACGTCACCGATTACGTCAACCAGTGGCAAAAACTGCTGACCAATCTGGATGTGCAAACCCTGGAGAGCCCGGAGCAGGCGCTTGACGTGCTGGCCGCCATCACCGGCAACGATCAGCCGTTCCAGCGGGTACTGGCCTCGCTGGATGACAACACCCGCATTCGCAAGATCTCCGACGTGGAAGGGGACCCGGCCCAGGCCATCAGTGCCCGCATCGGTCGCCCCTTTATGGCCACTAATGGAGTATTGGCTGGACGTGGTGAGCAGGGGCCGCTCATTCAGGAGGTCAACCAGAAGCTGGTGGAGTTGCAGCACTACCTGGAGCTCATCGTCAACGCCACCGAGCCGGGCCAGTCTGCCTTGAAAGCGGTGCAGCTGCGCATGACCAACAAGTACGCCGATCCGGTGTTTGCGCTGCAGCAATATGCCCGCAGCCTGCCGGCCCCGCTCGATCGCTGGGTGGGTCAGCTCTCCGAGCAGAGCTCGCGGCTGGTGATCGACCTTGCCATGTCCTCCCTCAACCAGGAGTGGCAGGACAAGGTGCTGGCGCCCTTCAACAGCCAGCTGGCCGGTCGTTATCCGTTTGACCCGAGCTCGAACAAGGACGTGCCCCTCTCCGAAATGGAGCGCTTCTTCGCGCCGGGCGGGACGCTGGACAGCTTCTATCAGGTCAACCTCAAACCCATGGTGGAGAGCGGTCTGATGGAAGGGGAGTTCAGCTCGCCCATCCAGGCCGAGCTGGTCAAGCAGCTGGACCGTGCGGCCCGCATCCGTCAGATCTTCTTCAGCCAGCAGGGCAACCTGGAGGTGCAGTTCGCCCTCGAGCCCATCGAGCTCACCGCCAACAAGCGGCGCAGCGTGCTGAACCTGGATGGTCAGCTGTTGGAATACGCCCACGGCCGTCGAACCAAGATCCCGCTGGTGTGGCCCAACACCATGCGCGACGGGGCCGAGAGCAAGATCACCCTGGTGCCGGCCGCCCGCGAGCGCTCACCACGCAGCGAAGGCTTCGTCGGCCCCTGGGCCATGTTCCGCCTGATGGACAAGGGGGAGCTGACCCAGGTCAATGACGCCACCTTCGATGTGCGCTTCCCGGTGGATCAGGGGGCCATGACCTATCGCGTCTACACCGACAGCGCGCAAAACCCCTTCACCGGCGGCCTGTTCAGCCAGTTCAGACTGCCCGAATCCCTCTATTGATCGCGTCGGGGGCACGTTGTACCCCCTTCCTGCGTTGGAAGTCCATATGTCACAGAATCAACAAGGTCAGCAGGCCCTGAAAGTGGGGCGCGACCCCAGGATGTTGCCGGAGTACGAGGCGCTGCGGGCCGAGATCAACAAGCTCAGCCACGCTTCGCGCCCCGAGGTGGACTGGCAGCGGATCCATCAGCTTGCCAGCCTTATCTTCGAAAAACACGGGGTGGATCTGCAGACCGCCATCTACTTCACCCTGGCCCGTTCGCGCCTGCAGGGGCTGAGCGGTTTTACCGAAGGATGCGAGTTTCTCGCCAACCTCATCGTCACCCAGTGGGAGAGCTTCTGGCCGCCGGTCCATCAGGAGCGGGCCCGCATCGAGATGCTCGACTGGTTCATCGCCCGCATCAGCGACGTCATCCGCCAGTACCAGATCAGCCACGAGGACAAGCGGCTGATCTATCGCTGCGAGCGGGCGCTGCAGCTCATCAGCGAGAAGCTGCACAACGCGGATCTGAGCCGCATTCCCCGGGTCGAGAATCTGGTGCACTTCATCGAGGGGTATACCCACCTGTTCGATGAGACCGAGATCGTCATCGTCTCCGACGAGCCGGGCCTCAAGGAGGATCTGCAGATCCCGCCCATGGTGTTCTTCAAGTCAGACATGGAAAGTGATCATGGCGGCACGGTCTCGGCATCGACCCCGCACCTGCCCCAGGGCAGCATTCTGGTGGGGCGCGAGAAGGGGCAGGTCAAGCCCACCGTGCTGAAGATTGAGCAGCACCGCCGGCAGCGTCCCGCCTGGTTCTGGTTTGGCTGTGGCCTGCTCAGCTGCGCCCTGCCAGTGATGGGGTGGCTCGGCTGGCAGCAACATCAGCAGGAGAAAACCGTGGCGGCCCAGCGCCTGGTACAGCCGGCCGCCGAGCTGCCCCGAGCCCTCAGCTACGACGACATTCGCCAGGCGCGCATCGTGCTGGGGGAGCAGACCCTGCAGAACATGGAGAGCGATCTGGTGGCCCGCTACCAGAACCAGTTGACCCGGCTCGAGCAGACGTCGCCGCTCTACTGGTATCGCTACGGCGAGGGACTGCGGAACTCGTTACAGATGCTCTATCCCGACTCGCTGGCGGTCAAGGCGCTGGACAAGCAGTGGCAGACGCAGCTTGGCAGTCAGCAGGGGGATGTCATCAGCGTGCCCACCTATCTGGATGCCCGCGCCGGGGTGGATGCCCTGCTCGATCAGCTGCTGGAGCTGGAGCGCCAGCGCAAGACGGTGACCATCTCCTACCTCAAATCCCAGCTCTACGAAGTGCAGAAGAACCTGATGCAGAACATCCCGTTCAGTCTGCGCCTGGATGAACTGGAGGCGAGAAAAGCCTCTCAGGAGCCCATCACGGCAGCGGAGCTCAAGAGCCTGGAAAATGATCTGAAAGCGCTCAACATCCGCCTCTATCAGCTGCAACAGGGCGCTTCTGGTAGCTGAAAATGCTGGTATGAGCAAAGAGTTGCGCAAGGCATGGTGAATTTGACTGGCAAGGCAAGGTTTGCCGGAAAACTTGCCCTGTCTTGCGCAATGGATTGCAGCAGATTTGTCAGACTCAACGAGATTGAATCGTAATTAGCTGATTTTTAATGTGATTGTGGGCGACCATGCCATGGCATGGAGGCTGCTGGGTCGCCATTCCAACTGTCTCTGCACCAGGCTGCGCTTGCACCATGGTTGCCCCACGGAGAATCCAGATGTGTCCTTCTATTGCATTGCTCGGTGACATCGGTACCGACCACGAGGGTTTCCACCCATCCCCCGTGATTGCCGCCAGCCCCGATGTGTTCCTCGATGGCAAGCCGGTGGCCCGCCAGGGTGATCCGCTGGCCCCCCACGACAAACCCAACAATCCACCCCATCCGCGCAGCATCTCGGGCGGCGTCGGCTCTGTGCTGGTCAACGGCAAGCCCATCGCCGTGACCGGCACCGCAGTCGGCTGCGGCGGCGTGGTGATTGGCTCGGGCAGCGGACAGGCAGGTTAAGGAGCGCTTCATGGCAGACAGCACAGGATTACAATTTACCGTCAAGGTGGGGGCCCTGCCCGAGAGCACCTTCGTGGTGGCCGAGTTTGCGCTTGATGAAGCGCTCAACCGGCCGTTCAACCTGCGCCTGGAGCTGGCAAGCAGCCAGCCCGACATCGACTTTGGCGCCGTGCTGGATCAGCCGTGCGAGCTGCTGGTCTGGTACAACGGCGAGCTGCAGCGTCGGGTGTGCGGGGTGGTCAGTGACTTTGCGCAAGGTGACAGCGGTTTTCGTCGCACCCGCTATCTACTCATAGTTCAGCCAGCCCTGTGGCGGCTGTCACTTCGCCAAAACTCCCGCATCTTCCAGGCGCAGAAGCCCGATGAAATCCTCAGCATTCTTTTGCAAGAGCATGGCATCACCGACTACGCCTTTGCGCTGAAAAACGAGCACGCCAAGCGGGAATACTGCGTTCAGTATCGGGAGAGTGACCTTGATTTCGTGAACCGCCTCGCCGCTGAAGAGGGGATGTTCTACTTCCACGAGTTTGAAGCGGGCAAACACCGCATCGTGTTTGCCGACGATGCAGCCGCGCTGACCGCTGGCCCCGAGCTCTTCTTCAACCTCGGCAACCGTTCGCTGGAGCAGGGCCCCTATGTGCGGCAGTTCCACTACCGGGAGGCGGTGCGCCCTTCGGATGTGGAGCTCAAGGACTACAGCTTCAAGACCCCGGCTTATGGTCTCTCCCACAAAAAGCAGGGTGCAGAGCTCGAACATCAACGGGATACCTACCAGCACTTCGACTATCCGGGTCGTTACAAGCAGGATGGCAGCGGCAAGGCCTTTGCCCAGCACAGGCTCGATGCCCTGCGCAACGATGCGGTAGCCGGCAGTGGCAAGTCCAACAGTGCGGCACTACAGCCAGGACAAACTTTTTCGCTGATCGAACACCCCAATGGCAGCCTCAACACCGACTGGCAAATCGTGCGTATCCAGCACACCGGCTTGCAGCCACAGGCGCTGGAAGAGGAGGGGGGCAGTGGCCCCACTGTCTATCACAACGGATTCGGCGTGGTGAAAGCCAGCACCACCTGGCGGGCGCGCATCGGCAGCCCAGAGGCCCCCCACAAGCCCATGGTGGATGGCCCGCAAATCGCCATGGTGGTGGGTCCCGAAGGGGAGGAGATTTACTGCGACGAGCACGGCCGGGTGAAGCTGCAGTTCCCGTGGGACAGATATGGTAGCTCCAATGACCAGAGCTCCTGCTGGGTGCGGGTCTCCCAGGGTTGGGCCGGTGGTCAGTATGGCATGATGGCCATCCCGCGCATCGGCCACGAGGTTATCGTGAGTTTCCTGGAAGGGGACCCGGACCAGCCCATCGTGACCGGTCGCACCTATCACGCCACCAACCGGCCGCCGTATGAGTTACCGGCCAACAAGACCCGCACCGTGCTGCGTACCGAGACCCACCAGGGTGAGGGGTTCAACGAACTGCGCTTTGAGGACCTGGCGGGTAAGGAAGAAATTTATATCCACGGTCAGAAAGACCTGAACGTGCTCATCGAGAACGACGCGGCTTGGCATATCAAGCACGACCAGCACACCGATATCGACAATGAGCGGGTGACTCGCATCAAGGCCAACGACCACCTGACGGTGGAGGGTGAGAAGCGCGACCAGATAAAAGCCGACTACTCACTGACGGTGGATGCCAGCCTGCACCAGAAGTTGGGGCAGTCCCTGCTGGTGGAAGCCGGTCAGGAAGTGCATATCAAGGTGGGCGACAAGCTGGTGCTGGAGGCGGGTTCCGAGATCACCCTCAAGGGGGGCGGCAGCTTTGTGAAAGTAGACCCGAGCGGCATCAAGCTGGTCGGTCCTGCGATCAAGCTCAATGCCGGCGGCAGCGCAGGCTCAGGCTCTGGCTGGGGGGGGAAGGCACCCGTGGTGCCCAAGGGAGTAGAAGTGGTCAAGGCTCCCGAACTGGTTGAACTGGTCAAGGCTATCCCCACCGAGAAGGCGATGGAAGCGCTCTTGAAAGAAGAGAAAACTCTGGCAAAAGTCAGTTTTTCAGGGCGATAGAGTTAAAATGTTTTTTCAAATTAATCATTGGAATTTTTAAGTTTGGAGATTCTATGAAAATCCCACAGCTTTTTAAGCTAGTTATCCTTCTCTTCATGTCATCCCAATGTATTGCAGAGTCCTGTCCTGCTGACAGTTTTGATGGTTTTTCTCGAATTTTTATTAATGAAATCGAAGTTCAAACTAGATACACAGCAAAACCTGTTGATATTGTTTTTTATCAAGATCTGGATGGTGACATTAAAGAGGTAAATGAATCTCGTTTTTTTAAGTTGTCAGATTTTCCTGTTGTGAGTAGTAAAGGCGCTGATGGCGATAGAGAGATTAAAATTGACAAGGATAACTTAGAGGCTGTTATCAAGGGGCGTGATTCGGGTTATCAAGTGTCGTTGTCTTTTTCCAAAAAAGACAAGTGTTGGTATCTCGTAAAAATAACTGATCATTCTATGTAGGTGGAGGTATATATGTCTTTTGATATCGCCATGAATTTGATACTTCCTCCTCGCGATGGGAAAAAAGCACATATTACTGCTCCCTTCGGTGAAAAAAGGGTGTCAGGGCCGCATAAAGGAGTGGATTTTAATTATATAGGCGGTCAGTCCGGAATTAATATGGAGCATCCCGCTGCATTTTCTCCTGTTGACGGGAAAGTGATATTTTCTGGCGGTTCTTTTGGTACAGTAAAAATCCTGGACAAAAAAGGTTTTAGTCATGGAATTCTTCACCTTTTCTCACAAAATGTAAAAGAGGGTGAGTCGGTCAAAGCTGGGGTTACCCAGATTGGCAAGATGGGGGGGAGAGGACCACAAAAGATAGATCAATATGCAATGCATATTCATTATCAGATAAAAGATTCTTCTGGGAAAATTGTTAATCCTCAAGAGTGGTGGGCTAATAAAGATGCGACTAGCAACAGCAATCCTATAGATGTTAAACCCATCGCTTCCCCTTGTTTACCTATTACCCAAGCTGATGGAAAGGAGTTTAAGGATGCCAAATCGTTAGCTTCAATTTTAGGAAGTGAAGCTAATTATCTATTGGGCCTAAACACTTGGCATGGTGGCATCCATATTAGTGATAAAAAAGCTCCTTGGGTCAAAGATATTTATCCTGTTCGCTGTATGGCTGATGGTGAGGTTGTAGCTTTTCGAATGATGCCTGACTATCTTGCCAGCAATTTTAAAGGGCAGGAATATCGCTATTCCAATTCTTTTTGCTTGGTTCGTCATCATTTCAAACAACCCAAGTCAGCAGAGGGAAATAAAGGTTCTACGCAGAAGGAGAACAGTTCTGAAAAGGGGGGGAGTACAGAAGATAATGGGTTTACCTATTACACACTATATATGCATTTATGTCCTTGGGATAAATGGCCGAAAAACAGCCGCTATCGGTTAAAAAAGGGATGGCGGGTGCGTCATAGTGTACCGAATCATGATTACCAACCTCCCGCACTAACCTTGAAAGCGGGAGAGGAATTCGAACTTGTCGAAGGTGTTACTGCACAACGTGGTTATGTGACAGGTCAAGGGGAGTTCGAATTTGCTCGTATCAAGGTGCTGAGTAACGGTGCTAGTAGCAAAGAAGTATTAGCCACAAAAGGAATGGATAGCCTTTGGATGGCACAAGACCCAAGCGCGATAGAGAAAGTTGGCAACATTGTTAGACCTATGTGGGTATATGACAAAATAGAAGCTCGTGTGAAAGAAGATATGGTTGGTCGTGCCGACCCCCAAGCTCAAAAAGGGAAAACAGGACATTATGTAGCTGGTGAAAGTGTTTCTAGTGTACCAGCCGGAAGTCTGATCAGCTTTGATGCACACAGGTGCGAGTGGCAGGAAGTTCGCGGTAGAGCGCGGCGAATGGCTCGTTGTGTCGTACAGCCTCTTGGTCGCCCTGTTTGGTTATGTGTAGAAGAAGAGAATATTGAGATTAAGCGCCAAGAGCCTACTCACTTGGGTAAGCTGTATGAATTGCCAACACCAGTACCAATTCGTGCTGGCGAGACTATTGGCTATCTAGGAATGTACGAAGCGCCAACTTCTACCGAAGGGGGAATGTCGAGCAAGCACATGGTCCACATTGAGCTGTTTAGTGATGATCCACGAGCAGAGGCAGTAGTTAGTAGCAAAGAGTGGAAGGATAAAGGCTTCACGCTGATTGATGGCTCTGACAGTGATGGTGCCTTGGATCCTGCTAAAATCCCCCCATTTTTCCTGAACCTGTATCGTCATGCTTCAGATGATAAAGAGTTGAAAGATAATGATCTTACGGTTAAAAAGTTGGAGAATGCTGTCGATAGCATAGAGAACTATGATCGAGTTAAAGGGATGGTGGTGAAGCATAGCAGCGAGTGGTGGGTTCCGGCATCAAAAGTGATGATGGAGCGATTTAAAAGTATTTTTTGTAAAGTCACTGCTCTCCCGCCTTTAATTGAACATGAGGTTAAACGGGTGGAGGAATTAGGGTGGATGGATAATCTTGGTAAAGTTAAGATTGCTGGGCCTAATGTATGGCATTTTCATCCATTTTCGCTATTGATGAACATTTCATTATCTTCGGAGGCTGAGTTGAGAATTAGAGCCTTTATGAGAATGATTAGAATGTGTGAAGGGACTGATACCGACAGTGGTTATGAAAGACTGTTTGGCGGCCAATCTTTTATAAAAGACTACAATAGAACATTTAATGATCATCCACAAATTAAAATAACGCGTAAGAATAAAAAAACAAATGTTGAATATATATCGTCGGCAGCTGGCGCCTATCAAGTTATGGGCTATACATGGAATGACCCATCGACTGAATTTTGGCGCAAGAAATATAAAATAAAAGATTTTTCACCAATATATCAGGATCTGCTTTGTGTAGTTTTCTTGAAAGAAAAAGTTCGTGGAAATGCACTGTCCATGATAGTAAATAATAAAATAAAGGAAGCTATTGAAGATAGTTGCAGTTATGAATGGGCGAGCCTTCCTCCTGGTCGACATGGTCAACCGATTAAAAAAATTGATGAATGCTTGAGTTCCTACGAAAAATTTCTTTCTGAAGAACGTTTAGGAAAAACAAGTCTTTTTATAAAGCCAGGCTTTTTGGAGTTATTTAATGATGTTCAGTAGAATCGTATTTATGTTGCTAGCGGTATCTTCTAGTACGGCTAACGCTAACATTGGAACATATGTTGGTTATTGGTCTGTTAATTGTGGTGGATTCGGAGGCAATATAATAGTATCTGATGGGGGAGGGGTAAGAGTTAATGTAAATGACAATAATCTGTTAATTTCTGCAAGATTAAAGGAGTTAAAAAATGGTTCTTCGGAATTGTTTTTTGTTGACGTGTTGGAGTCACGAAATGAAAAAATAAACTGGTCATCTATCTCTCTAGAGAAACCGATTGCTAAACTATCTGTGAATGGTAAATCTCTTGTTGTTAATTGGTATGGATTTTTTGATAAAAAGAAAAAGTTGTACATTTGGAATAAGCAGCCTGATTTTATTTTAGAAAATAATGGTGACGAAACTGCCATGATGAGAAAGTGTATTTTTGATTGAGCATCTTAAATAAAAATAATCGCGAAGTTGTCACATGTTTACTATATAAATAGTATCATAGTAAGGCATTATTCTAAAGCTGACGTTTTGTTTTTATATTTTGGGACGTTTCTTCTTTAATATTAATTCACCAGAGTGATTTAAAGTACTGACAAGATAATTCTAACATTATTTCAATCAGCTTATTTGTTTAGTGTTGTAACGACTCAGCTGTACAGATCTAGTTATCACCTGACACCGGCCTAAAACCGGTGTCTTGTTTACGTTACTTTAGTATGCTCTTCTGTCATCATCAATTTCAGAACCTTCTTGAATATGCGCTAGAAAGGGCTGTTTTTTCATTATTCTGCCCTAGTGTGGGGCGCTGGTTGTGCAGAGTTCGAAATAGCTGTCTAGGTGGTATAGACCCGCGCCTCGTGAGCCACGAAGAACGGTAGTACCGTTTCGTTGAGCGCATGGGCCGAGGTCAATGTCAGCTTGCTGGTGGTGTAGCGCGGTGGTTGAAGCAGTCCAACACGGTTTGTGGATACACTTTGCCTACTCCCTTGAGCATGCGAATGAAGAAGGTGTCGGCCGTCCGTCACCAGTTCCTCGAGGCAGTGTGGTGCTTTTGAAGCTACGGCTGAAGTGTTCGAACAGGTGAATATGTTCACCATTGAGCTAAAGCGCCCGTACCGACACGGATGCCTTAAAGACATTTTGCAGGCAACCATCAGGACGCAATAAGAGAGGGTTGTTTCTACTGGATTTAAATAGATAAGATTGAATGTTTTCTGAAAGGGATAATGGGGTGGCTGATGGGGCTCGAACCCACGACAACCGGAATCACAATCCGGGACTCTACCAACTGAGCTACAGCCACCACTGAAGATAACCATCAATGCCTGCATCGGGGAGATGCATATCATCAATGGCGCGCCCTGCAGGATTCGAACCTGCGACCCACGGCTTAGAAGGCCGTTGCTCTATCCGACTGAGCTAAGGGCGCATTGCCTCGACAAACCTGACGGCATGTCGAAAAACCTGGTCGGTGATAAAGGATTCGAACCTTTGACCCTCTGGTCCCAAACCAGATGCGCTACCGGGCTGCGCTAATCACCGAAAATCTCGTCTCCAGCATAGCGACAGCGGCTGTACTGGGCAACGGGCCGGCATCATACCCAAGCGGGAAAGCCAGCGTCAACGAATTTTTCCACCAATGAATTCAAATGCCTACTTATTGCCCTCCATGCGAGAGCCGCTAACACCCGTGGCAAAAAAATGCGACAATGCGCGGCAGTTGAACACATGGTGAGTGAAGAACGATGTCTGCCAAAATCATTGATGGAAAACAGGTTGCGCAAACGATTCGCAATCAGGTCGCAGCGCAAGTCCAACAGCGGTTGGCACAAGGAAAACGGGCGCCGGGTCTGGCGGTGATCCTGGTCGGGGTAGATCCTGCCTCTCAGGTCTATGTCGGCAGCAAGCGGCGTGCCTGTGAAGAGGTGGGCTTTATCTCCCGCTCTTACGATCTGGATGCGACGGCAAGCCAGGAAGAGTTGTTGGCACTGATCGATAAGCTGAATGAAGACGCAGACGTTGACGGTATTCTGGTGCAGCTCCCCTTGCCGGCTCACTGCGATACGACTCAGGTATTGGAGCGTATTCGTCCTGACAAGGATGTCGATGGTTTCCACCCCTACAACGTGGGTCGGCTGGCACAGCGAATTCCGGCACTGCGCCCCTGCACGCCCAAAGGTATCATGACCCTGATTGAAACGACCGGGGTCAAGACACACGGCTTGCATGCGGTGGTGGTCGGTGCGTCCAACATCGTTGGCCGGCCGATGACACTGGAGCTGCTGCTGGCCGGTTGCACTACCACTACCTGCCACCGTTTCACCCAGGATCTGGAAGAGCAGGTTCGCCGTGCCGATCTGCTGGTGGTCGCCGTTGGTAAACCCAATTTCATCCCGGGTGAGTGGGTCAAGCCGGGGGCACTGGTGATCGACGTGGGTATCAACCGGTTGGCGGATGGCTCTTTGGTCGGTGACGTGGAGTTTGAAACGGCCCGCAACCACGCATCCTTCATCACGCCCGTACCGGGTGGGGTGGGCCCCATGACGGTCGCCAGCCTGATGGAAAACACTCTGAGCGCCTGTCAGGACTATCACGACAACGCGCGATGATCTTTGCCTGATCCGCCAAGAGAATGCACTTCTCCTCTAGGATCGCAGCAATAAAAAAACCGGCAAGCCGCAAGGTTGCCGGTTTTTTTATTTATCCAGTTCGACTCTTACATGTTCTGTGCTTCGTTTGGCACAATAACAGAGGCATGATTGCCTTTCGGCCCCTGCTGCAGTTCGAAGTTGACTGCTTGACCTGCTTTCAACGTCTTGTAGCCTTCCATTTGTATCGTGGAGTAGTGGGCGAAAATATCTTCGCCACCTCCTTCCGGACAGATAAACCCAAATCCTTTTGCGTTGTTAAACCACTTGACTGTTCCGGTTGCCATACATCTACATCCTTTTATTGATTACCTTGAAGTCGTTGAGTAACCTGCGCCAGCCCTTTATAACTAGTAACATAGCCCATAGCAGACGGGCGCCGATTAGCAAGTAACCAATCTAGTCTAACTTTTGAGCGAGTCAAGGAGTTGTTAACAACTGATGTGATCTGGTTAACAAGTCTATTGACCAATCTTGTGTTAGGCGGTAGTAATCTAGAGGTACCAAAGCGCGACTATGAGCAAGCAGAAAGAACTCTTTGCTAATGAAGAGATTGCAGAGGCAGAGAAAACCAAGCTGCAACCGCCACCCATGTACAAGGTCGTCCTGAACAACGACGACTACACACCGATGGAGTTCGTGGTGGAGGTGCTGCAAAAGTTCTTTGGTATGGATTTGGACAAGGCCACTCAGGTGATGCTGAGCGTGCATTATAGTGGTAAGGGAGTCTGTGGCACATTCACCGCCGAGATTGCCGAAACCAAAGTGGTCCAGGTCAACACCTATGCACGTAACAACGAACATCCACTGCTCTGTACCATGGAAAAGGCTTGAATCTGATGACTTGATGGCGATGACGACACCACATTGTTGCTGTACTAGGGGAGGTGCCTATGTTGAATAAAGATCTAGAAAAGACGCTGAACGAGGCTTTCAAACTGGCCCGTGACGAGCGCCACGAATTCATGACCGTCGAGCACCTGTTGTTAGCCCTGCTGGATAACAGCTCAGCCAATGAGGCGCTGAGTTCTTGTGGTGCTGACGTGGAGCAGATGCGCAAAGAGATCAGCGCATTCATCAGTCAAACAACCCCGCTTATCCCCCGTGATGATGAAGACCGCGAGACCCAGCCCACACTGGGCTTCCAGCGCGTGCTGCAACGCGCCGTGTTCCACGTTCAGTCCTCCGGCAACACCGAGGTCAGTGGAGCCAACGTGCTGGTTGCCATCTTCAGCGAGCAGGAGTCCCAGGCCGCCTACTTCCTGAAAAAGGCCGAGATCAGCCGGCTGGATGTGGTCAACTTCCTCTCCCATGGGGTACGCAAAGACAGCAAACCGGACAACAGCAACAACGTCGAGTCTGACGATGAGGTCTCTGCTGCCCAGATTGAGAGCTTTGCCACCAACCTCAATCAGCTGGTACTGGAAGGGCGTATCGATCCCCTCATCGGGCGCGATCAGGAGCTCAACCGTACCATTCAGGTGCTCTGCCGCCGTCGCAAGAACAACCCCTTGCTGGTGGGCGAAGCCGGGGTGGGCAAGACAGCCATCGCGGAAGGGCTGGCCTATCGTATCGTCAAGGGTGATGTGCCCGAGGTGATTGCGGGCAGTACCATCTACTCCCTGGATATGGGGTCGCTGCTGGCGGGGACCAAATATCGCGGTGACTTCGAGAAGCGCCTCAAGGTGCTGCTCAAGCAGATCGAACGGCAGGAAGGGGCGATCCTCTTCATCGATGAGATCCACACCATCATAGGGGCGGGGGCTGCCTCCGGTGGTCAGCTGGATGCGGCCAACCTCATCAAGCCGCTGCTCTCCAATGGCTTGCTGCGTTGCGTCGGCTCTACCACCTACCAGGAATACTCCCAGATCTTTGAAAAAGACCGTGCCCTGGCGCGTCGCTTCCAGAAGATCGACATCGTCGAGCCCAGCGTGGATGACACTACCCGCATCCTGATGGGCCTCAAGAGCCGCTATGAGGCGCACCACGGGGTACGTTATACCGTCAAGGCCATTCGTGCCGCGGTGGAGCTCTCCGCCAAATACATCAATGACCGCCATCTGCCGGACAAGGCGATCGACGTGATCGACGAGGCCGGGGCGGGTCAACGTTTGCTGCCGGTGAGCAAGCGCAAGAAAGTGATCAATGTGCAGGAGATCGAAACCATCGTCGCCAAGATTGCCCGCATCCCGGAGAAATCAGTCTCCTCTTCCGACAAGGAAGTGCTGAAGAACCTGGAGCGCAATCTCAAGATGGTGGTCTTTGGCCAAGACAAGGCCATTGAGGTGCTGACAGACTCCATTCGCCTGTCCCGCTCGGGGCTGGGTAATGAGCGTCGTCCCGTTGGCTGCTTCCTGTTTGCCGGCCCGACCGGGGTGGGCAAGACTGAAGTCACCCAGCAGCTCGGCAAGGCGCTTGGGGTCGAGGTGCTGCGCTTTGATATGTCCGAGTACATGGAGCGCCATACTGTCTCTCGCCTGATCGGGGCGCCCCCCGGTTATGTGGGGTTCGAGCAGGGAGGCCTGCTGACCGACTCTGTCCTCAAGCATCCGCACTCGGTGGTGCTGCTGGACGAGATCGAAAAAGCGCATCCGGACGTGTTCAACCTGCTGCTGCAGGTGATGGACAACGGCACCCTGACTGACAACAACGGGCGCAAGGCGGATTTTCGCAATGTGATCCTGGTGATGACCACCAACGCAGGGGTGCAGGAGACCCAGCGCAAGTCCATCGGCTTCCAGCAGCAGGATATGAGCCACGATGCCATGGCGGTGATCAACAAGACGTTCAGTCCGGAGTTTCGCAACCGGCTTGATCACATCATCTGGTTCAACCATCTGGACATGCAGATCATCCATCAGGTGGTCGACAAGTTCATCGTCGAGTTGCAGGTTCAGCTGGATGCGAAAGGGGTATCCCTTGAAGTGTCCGAGGGTGTCCGCCACTGGCTGGCCGAGAAAGGGTATGACAGGGCCATGGGGGCAAGACCCATGGGGCGGGTCATCCAGGAACACCTCAAGAAACCCCTGGCCAACGAGATCCTGTTCGGGGCGCTGGTCGATGGGGGGGTTGTGAAGGTTGAGTTGATAAACGACAGCCTCAGCTTTGACTATCAGGTCAATGTTGAAGCCGTTTCCCACTAAGCATTGAACAGTTGAAAGACCACAAAAAACCCCAACCGAAAGGTTGGGGTTTTTTGCTGAATTCCTGGCTTAGCGAGAGCGGAAAACAATACGTCCCTTGGAGAGATCGTACGGAGTCAGAGCTACCGTTACTTTGTCTCCAGTCAGGATACGGATGTAGTTTTTGCGCATCTTGCCGGAAATATGAGCGATAACCACGTGACCATTTTCCAGTTCCACACGGAACATGGTATTGGGCAGGGTTTCGAGAATAGTGCCCTGCATCTCAATACTGTCTTCTTTAGCCATTGAATCCTCTTGATAAGCCACAACAAAAATCCGCTGGATCATGCCGGATTTAAGGCTATGTGTAAAGTTTACTCGGGCTTGCTGTCGATATTTTTCCATTCTCCCTGTATCAGACGCTCATGAGGCAGGTACTGGCTCTTGTAATTCATCTTGCGGCACTCCTCCACCAGGTAGCCCAGATACAGCCAGCTGCGGCCGGTACGCCTGGCCAGTTCCAACTGGCTCAGAATGGCAAAGGTACCGAGTGAGCGATCGGCATGGGCCGGGTCGAAAAAGGTGTACATGGCGCTGAGGGAATGGGGCAGCAGATCCGTAGTAGCGACCCCGATCAGCCGGTTATCCTTGCGCATTTCCAGATAGAGGGGAGGCATCCAGTCGCAATGGAGAAACCCCTTGTACTGGGTGCGGCTGGGGGGATACATGCTGCCATCATGATGGCGTTCGCGAATGTAGCGTTCATAGAGCTGATAGTATTCGGGCTTGTCATCATAGCTCAGCACCAGCTCGATATCCCGGTTGAGCTGGCGGATCCGCTTCTGGCTGCGGCTGGGCACGAACCGTTCGCTGTGGATGCGCAGTGACTGGCAGGCATTGCAGGCCGGGCAGTGGGGGCGATAGATGTCGTTGCCACTGCGGCGGAAGCCGGCCGTCAGCAGGCGCTCGTAACCGCTGGCGTTGAGCAGGCTGTGATCCATCAATACCAGCAGCTGTTCCTGTTCATGACCCAGATAGCTGCATTGATGCTTGGGGGTCAGTCCTACCTTGAGGATCACTTCTTCGGTCATAGTGTCATGCTCCCCGCCTGCCAGCAGCCGGCCGCCAGTGGTTGCCGACTCAGCTGGGTCAGCGTCGTCAGGAATTTGCTTCTCGGCCACTCCTCTATTCCCATGGTGGCCAGAAAGTCGTTCTGCATCTGGCAATCGATCAGGGCCCCGTTATGCCGGGCAAAGTGCTGGCAGAGGGCTACCATGGCCAGCTTGGCGCCGTTGTCGATGCGACTGAACATGGACTCGCCACAGAACACCCGGCCGAGGGAGAGGCCGTAGAGGCCGGCCTGCAGCCGGCCATCCTGCCAGATCTCGACGGAGTGGGCATGGCCAAGGCGGTGCAGTTGTCGATAGGCGTCGATCATGGGTGTGCTTATCCAGGTTCCACTGGCACTGCGACGGGGGGCGGCGCAGGCCGCTATCACCTCATTAAAGGCGCGATCGATGGAAATATCGAATGGGGTACGGCGGATAAATTTGCGCAGGCTGCGGCCGATGTGCAGTTGCGTCGGCAGCACCACGCCTCTGGGGTCGGGTGACCACCACAGCAGCGGCTGGTGGGGCTCGTTCCACGGGAAGATCCCCTTGTGGTAAGCTGCCAGCAAACGGGCGGGGGAGAGATCGCCACCGATCGCCAGCAGGCCGTTGGGTTCATCCAGGGCGTGCTCGGGGTCGGGAAACCAGCACAGCTCATCATCCAATTGGGTAAGATAGCGAGACATAAGGCAACGAGGTTCATAGATGAAGGCCATTATCCTGATAGTATCCAGCTTGTTCTGCTTTGTCACTGCGCCCGCCTGGGCCCAGGTCTACGAGCGCAATACCGCCAGGCCCGTGAATCAGGTGGTGTTTGGCCAGGTTGAAACGGTGCGCAACATCACCCAGCGTCAGATCCTGGAGTCCGAGCGTTCAGGCTGGAAAACCCTGGGCGGCGCCGTGCTGGGTGGTCTGCTTGGCAACCAGTTCGGTGGCGGCCATGGTCGGGAAATCGCCACCGCTGTCGGGGCCCTGGCGGGCGCCGCGGCGGCGCAGCAGTATCAATCCGGCGGCACAGTGGTGGAGAACAAGCTGGTGGAACTGCTCATTCGCAACGAACAGAACGGGCTGATCAACGTCATTCAGGATTACGATCCGGCCATGGTATTCATGAACGGCGATAAGGTGCGCATCCTCTATTTTGACGATGGCGTGCGGGTCGACAAGACCTACTGAGCAGGGCTGTGACATGACGGGAGGTAACAGGAGGGGAACCCGACGTGTGCCCGGGGAGGGGCTGCGGTCGGGCGGTACTACACGACGAGCATCCGGGATGGTGCGATCAGGCCGCTGAGCCTTGAGACACTATCTTGTCACGACCGGTGTTCTTGGCCTGATAGAGCAGGCGATCCGCTTCGCTCAATGCCTCGTCCATGGAGACGCGCCCGACCTGGATCACCCCGAAACTGGCGCGAACGAACAGCGGCGTTTCCCGTGACAGCGGTTGCTGGCGCATCTGCTGGCGCAACCCTTCCAGCCGCTTGAGCAGCACGGGCACGGTGCAGTGAGGCACCATCAGGGCAAACTCCTCGCCGCCAAAGCGGGCGATCATGGCATCGGGGAAGAACTGGGTGAGCAGACGGGTGAGGTGACACAACAGCTGATCGCCGATGGCGTGACCCCAGTGATCGTTGACCTGCTTGAAGTGATCCACATCGAGCACGCACAGTGCAAGCGGCGTCTCCTGGCGCTGGTGTTCCTCGAACCATTTTTGACCCTCGTTGAACCAGTAGCGCCGGTTGTAGAGCCCGGTCAGGTAGTCACGATTGGCCGACTCCTGGATGCTGTTGAACTGTTCCAGCGCCTCCAGATTGTGGCTGACCCGGCACTGCAGCTCTTCCGGCTCGAACGGCTGGTTGAGGAAGTCGTTGGCACCCTGTTTGAGGTAGCGGGCGGAGAGGCCGCGTTTGTCCGACACCGAGATCCCGATGATGGCGAGCTGCTGCTTGCTGTAGCGCTCGCGCAACATGCGTACCAGGCTGATCCCGTCAATTTCTGGCATATAGTAGTCGACCAGCACCAGCCGGATGGCCGGGTTCTGTTCGAGCTGGGCCAGCGCTTCACGGGCATGGCTCGCCTCGTGCACCTGCAGCAGTTGCTTGCGCAGCTGGGCCATGGTGCGGTGGCGGGAGGTACGGGAATCATCGACCACCAGCACTTCGATGCGCTGGTTGAGGTAGAGGCGATGGACCAGGCTGACGGCATACTGCAGGGAGTGACGTGAATCTTTCATCACGTAATCGAGCACCCCGGCCTCAAGCCAAGCTTCCCGTTTCTCCTCGCTGATGTCGGCGGTGAGGATCACCACCGGCAGGCCGCGCTCCAGCAATACCTTGACCGCTTCTCCGCTGGGGGCATCCGGCAAGGTGAGATCCACCAGGGCAACCACATACTCTTCTCCCCGACAGTGTCGGGCCCCTTCCAGGGTTTCGAACGCATCGATTTCCAGCCCGGTTTGCTGGGCAATGGCCTGGATCAGCATGCGACGAATAGTCAGACTATCCTCGACAATCAATATTTTCTGTTTCATCCGGCTCCTTAAAGCAAAAAGGCATGCCTTGCGGCATGCCTTTTATATCCCTTGTGCTTATTGCGCGTCCAGATAACGCTCTGCATCGAGGGCGGCCATACAGCCAGTACCGGCGGAGGTGATGGCTTGACGGTAGGTGTGGTCAGCCACGTCACCGGCGGCAAAAACCCCTTCGATGCTGGTCTGGGTGGCAAAGCCGTCCAGGCCGCCACGCACCTTCAGATAGCCGTTCTGCATCTCCAGCTGGCCGTCGAAGATCTGGGTGTTGGGCTGGTGACCGATGGCGATGAAGACCCCCATCAGTGGCAGGTCGGTGGTGGTGTCGTTCTGGGTGTTGCGCAGACGCACACCGGTCACGCCCATGTCGTCACCCAGAACTTCGTCCAGGGTCTGGTGGGTGTGCAGCACGATATTGCCGCTGGCAACCTTGTCGTGCAGGCGCTTGATCAGGATCTTCTCGGCGCGGAACTCGTCGCGGCGATGGATCAGATGCACCTTCTTGGCGATGTTGGCCAGATAGAGTGCCTCTTCCACGGCGGTGTTGCCGCCGCCGACCACGGCCACTTCCTGGTTGCGATAGAAGAAGCCGTCACAGGTGGCGCAGGCGGAGACGCCGCGGCCCTTGAAGGCCTCTTCGGAAGGCAGGCCCAGGTACTTGGCGGAGGCACCGGTCGCGATGATCAGCGCATCACAGGTGTATTCGCCGTTGTCGCCCTTGAGGCGGAACGGACGCTGGGTCAGCTCCACTTCATTGATGTGATCGAACAGGATGCGGGTATCGAACTTCTCCGCATGCTCTTTCATGCGCTCCATCAGGGCCGGACCGGTCAGACCCTCGGGGTCACCGGGCCAGTTCTCCACTTCGGTGGTGGTAGTCAGCTGACCGCCTTGCTGCATGCCGGTGATGAGCAGCGGATTGAGGTTGGCACGGGCGGCGTAGACTGCCGCGGTGTAACCAGCCGGGCCGGAGCCCAGGATCAGCAGTTTGCTATGAGTGACTTGGCTCATGATGTGATTTCCGAGACGTGATGAGTTTGCGCGATTGTAGGTAATTCGTGATATGGGGTCAAAGGCCAGTGCGTCGATTGCATCAATCGGCCTCAAGGCCCTTCATGAAGGGGAAGCGCTCTCTTGTCACGGGTTGTTTGTCACGGGTTGTCCCTGGCAGTCGTCATGGGCCCGGGCGAGCAATGCCTGGTGGCCCCACGGTCGACAACAAGAGGAGCGGGGCTCATGCGTACTGGATTGCCGGCACAAGTGAACTGGACCCCGATCAGATGGAGACAAGCTCGCCAGGATTGACAGCTTCTGGCGCAATGGGGCCCGCCGTGGGTGGGGCAATTTGGCTTCGATGGGACTCACCAAGAGGCCCGGTTGTCCGCGAGGGTCGCTTCGGCGGTGCTGCTTGGGGGAGGGGCCTGGGCTCTCTTGCCGAAGAAACGCCCTCGTTATGGCACATCGGATGCAAAACACGCTGGGTCGGTGAGGTGCATATCTATAGAAAGGAGGGAAACACGAGGGGGCAGCAGCCGGCTTGGCAGCCTTGGCTGATCGTTGTGGTGACTCTGCCCTGGCGAAAAGCTCGGCGATGCAGGACAAAATAGCAGCAGTGGCAGCGGGATAATCTGCATTGGCAAACTCATTGCCGCTTCCTGCGCCGCTTTGGGCGAAAACGGTATGGTTTCGTGCTGTTAGTTAACGTACACTGGCCAGAACCATGCCTAAGCGGTATTCATGGTTTTTTATTTCTTCAGGTACACCGATAATCATGCTATCCCTCGACTATCGATTGGTGTTTTATGTTGCAGTTATTTTCAGCAACATTTGCGCCTAGCATATTCAGGTATTGACAGGATTTGTGACCATAATTATAAAATGACTGGTGATTCTTACCAAAAAATAGCCAAAGGATGGAATAAATGATGGAAGCTAAGAGTCGGCTAAAGGATTTGGACAGGATTGACCGCAACATTCTGAATGAGCTGCAAAAGGATGGCAGAATTTCGAACGTTGAGTTGTCCAAACGTGTTGGCCTGAGTCCCACACCGTGTCTGGAACGGGTTCGTCGCCTTGAGCGACAAGGGTATATCGAAGGATATGCCGCCATTCTGAACCCTCATTATCTGGATGCGTCTCTGCTGGTATTCGTGGAAATCACCCTCAATCGCGGTGCCCCGGATGTATTTGAACAGTTCAACAAGGCTGTTCAGGTGCTCGAAGAGATCCAGGAGTGCCATCTGGTCTCCGGCGATTTCGACTATCTGCTCAAGACCCGAGTCAGCGACATGTCGGCCTACCGCCGCCTGCTGGGGGAAACCCTGCTGCGTCTGCCCGGCGTCAACGACACCCGCACCTACGTGGTGATGGAAGAGGTCAAACAGAGCAGTCGGCTGGTGATCAGCACCCGTTGAGTTGGGTTATGCTGTGGCTTGCCAGCCTTGCGACAAGTCACGACATTCAGAAACGAGCGGCCGGTCCGCTCGTTTCTTCTTATCGTGCCGGTTGTGAATACGGTCGGCACATCGGGCACTGGCTGACAACCGGTGGGCTTTTCAGGGATACTAGGCCCCCTTATCCCCCTGCATTACATGTTTTCAGAAAGGAGCCGGAGTTTGGCCGATAAAAAGCTGTTTACTCCTTTATCAGGTACACAACGGATCTTCGAAGCCGTCTTGATCGCCATCACCCTGATGGCTGCCTATCTCTTGCTTGCCCTGTTGTCCTACCACCCCGCCGATCCCGGTTGGTCCCAGACCTCCTGGCAAGGGGAGGTGAAGAACCTCGCCGGCAGCGCGGGGGCCTGGCTCGCCGATATCACCATGTTTACCTTCGGGGCTTTCTCCTACCTGGTGCCCCCCCTGGTCGTGCTGCTTGGCTGGAGCCTGTTCTGGCGCCCGAGCCGCCTGCTCGATGTGGACTACCTTACCCTGTCGGTGCGCATCGTCGGTTTCATCCTGACCGTGCTCGGCATGTCCGCCATCGCCAGCATGAACTTCAATGATCTGCAGAATTTCTCCGCCGGCGGTCTGGTGGGGGACGTTATCTCCTCCGCCGTGGTGCCGCTGTTTGGCGGCGTCGGGGCCAACCTGCTGCTGCTCTGCTTCGTGGCCACCGGCATCACCCTGTTTACCGGCTGGTCCTGGCTCACCATCGTCGAGCGGATCGGTGCCGCCTGCACCGGCTCGGTCAGCGCCGTTTATCACTTTCCTGCCACCCTGGGCCGCTGGCTCACCGGTGGCTGGCGCCAGCCCCGTTACGAGGGGCCTGATCCCCTGCTGGAAGGGGGCGTGGGTGCCATCGAGCTGGGTGACGACGAGGAGGATGAGCCACATACCGGCTGGACCCGTCGTCCGAAGGAGAAGGTGGCCGCCAAGGGCCAGAAGGCCAAGTCCGAGGAGTGGCTGCCCGAGCTCGACGAGGATACCTTCCAGTTCGATCCGCAGTTTGACGACGACGATGATGACGCGCCTGCGCCGGTTACCCGCACCAAGCGGACCGCCGCTGCCGGCGTCCGTCGTCAGCCCGCGCTGGTGACGGCCGATGACGAGGACGATGATCTCGACTTGCCCTGGGCCGAAGGGGATGAGGAGGCGCCGGCACCGGCTGCCCCTACTCCTGGCAAGCCCAAGCGCCGTCTGCAACCAGGACTGCCCCCCTTACCGAGCATCGAGCTGCTGGACCGTCCGCCCGCCAAGACCCAGATGATGAGCAAGGACGAGCTGGAGCGTATGGGCCGGCTGGTGGAGGCGAAACTCGCCGACTACAACGTGCAGGCCAAGGTGGTGGGCGTCTATCCGGGCCCCGTCATCACCCGTTTCGAGCTGGATCTGGCACCCGGTATGAAGGCGAGCAAGATCACCAACCTCTCCCGCGACTTGGCCCGTTCTCTGTCGGCCAGCAGCGTGCGGGTGGTGGAGGTGATCCCGGGCAAGACTTATGTGGGGATCGAGCTGCCCAACCGGGTGCGTCAGACCGTCTACCTGCGCGAGACCCTCGACTGCGAGGCGTTCTCGGGCAGCCGCAACCCGCTCACCATGGGCCTGGGTCAGGACATCGCCGGCGAACCCGTGGTGGTGAACCTCGCCAAGATGCCCCACCTGCTGGTGGCTGGTACCACAGGTTCCGGTAAGTCGGTGGGGGTGAACACCATGATCATCTCCATGCTCTACAAGTCGACGCCGGACGATCTGCGCTTCATCATGATTGACCCCAAGATGCTGGAGCTGTCGGTCTACGAAGGGATCCCCCATCTGCTGACCGAGGTGGTGACCGACATGAAGGACGCCGCCAACGCCCTGCGCTGGTGTGTGGGCGAGATGGAGCGTCGCTACAAGCTGATGTCGGCGGTCGGGGTGCGCAACCTCAAGGGCTACAACGACAAGGTGCTGGCGGCCATCGAGGAGGGCGACCCCCTGCTGGATCCGCTGTGGCGTCCGGGCGACTCCATGGATCAGATGCCGCCTGAGCTGGAAAAACTGCCCCATATCGTGGTGGTGGTGGACGAGTTTGCCGACATGATGATGATCGTCGGCAAGAAGGTGGAGGAGCTCATCGCCCGTATCGCCCAGAAGGCGCGGGCGGCCGGTATTCACCTCATTCTCGCGACCCAGCGTCCGTCGGTGGATGTCATTACCGGTCTTATCAAGGCCAACATCCCGACCCGTATCTCGTTCCAGGTGTCGAGCAAGATCGACTCCCGTACCATCATCGACCAGGGCGGCGCCGAATCCCTGCTCGGCATGGGCGACATGCTCTACATGCCTGCCGGTACCTCCAACCCGACCCGGGTGCACGGCGCCTTCGTCGATGACCACGAGGTACACAAGGTGGTGGCGGACTGGAAACTGCGCGGCGAGCCGAACTACATCGAGGAGATCCTCTCCGGTGAGTCGGGCGGCGAGGGCGGCAGCGGTGAATATGGCGGTGGTGACGACGAAGAGCTCGACCCCCTGTTCGACGAGGCGGTGGCCTTCGTGGTGGAGTCGCGCCGCGGTTCCACCTCCAGCGTGCAGCGCAAGTTCAAGATTGGTTACAACCGGGCGGCCCGTCTCATCGAGCAGATGGAAAACCAGGGCATCGTCAGCGCCCCGGGCGGCAATGGTCAGCGCGACGTGCTGGCCCCGCCGCCGGTGCGGGACTAAGGCTCACCCCTCTATCATCCTGGCCATGCCCTCTGCGGGCGTGGCCTTTTATCGAGATAGCCGTTATGAAAAGCGTGATGAAAAAACAACTGTTGGTGGGCACTGTGCTGCTGGTGGCCAGCAGCCAGGCGTGGGCCGATGCGGCCAGCGATCTCAAGCAGAAACTGGCGGGGGTGAGCCTCTTCTCGGCCAAGTTTGCCCAGGTGGTCTATGACAGCAAGGGCAAGGAGCTGCAGCGTGCCGGCGGCACCCTGCTGGTGCAGCGTCCCAACCGTTTCAACTGGCATACCACCACGCCGGACGAGAGCCTGATCGTGGCCGATGGCAAGGATGTCTGGATCTACGATCCCTTCGTCGAGCAGGTGACGGCGCTCAAGCTCAAGGATGCGGTGCTCAACACCCCCTTCGTGCTGATCGCCGGCAACGACGATGCGCTCTGGAAGAACTACGACGTGACCCAGCAGGGGGACGTCTACACAGTCACCAGCCGCAGTCAGGATGAGCTGATCGCCTCCTTTCGCATCACCTTCGACCGCCAGAACAACATCAACCGCTTCGACGTGAAAGAGGCCCAGGGGCAGTGGAGCGAGTTCACCCTGAGCAACTTCAACCGCAAGCCGGCGCTCAAGGGCAACGAATTTGTCTTCAAGACGCCTGCGGGGGTCGCACTGGACGATCAGCGCTGATGCGCAAGCAGGCGCTGGCTTTATTGGCAGGCCGCCCGGCAACGGCGGCCTGCACCCTTCCTGACGGTCAATGCAGATGAGCAATTTATCGCTGGATTTCTCGTCGGACTTTCGTCCGCTGGCGGCCCGGATGCGGCCGCAAACCCTCGAGCAGTACATAGGTCAGCAACATATCCTCGGGCCCGACAAACCGCTGCGCAAGGCGATCCTGGCGGGTCACTGCCACTCCATGATCTTGTGGGGGCCACCCGGCACCGGCAAGACCACGCTGGCAGAACTGGTTGCTCACTACTGCCATGCCGAGGTGGAGCGGCTCTCGGCGGTGACCTCCGGCATCAAGGAGATCCGCGCCGCCATCGACAAGGCCAAGGAGAACAGCTGGCGCGGGGTGCGCACCATCCTCTTCGTGGACGAGGTGCACCGCTTCAACAAGAGCCAGCAGGATGTGTTCCTGCCCCACATCGAAGACGGCACCATCACCTTCATCGGCGCCACCACCGAGAACCCCTCGTTCGAACTCAACAACGCTCTGCTCTCCCGGGCCCGGGTCTATCTGCTCAAACGGCTGGAGGAGCTGGATATCCTCGCCATGATCGATCAGGCGATGCAGGACCCCCGTGGCCTCAATGACCCGAGCCTTGCCTTCGCCCCCGGGGTGAAGGAGGCGCTGGCGAAAGCCGTGGACGGGGATGGGCGCAAGTCCCTCAACTATCTGGAGCTGTTGGCCGACATGGCCGAAATCGACAGTGCCGGGGCGCGGGTGATCGACAGCACATTGCTCGCCGCCGTGGTGGGGGAACACGTGGCCCGTTTCGACAAGGGTGGCGATCACTTCTATGACCTCATCTCGGCGGTGCACAAATCCATTCGCGGCTCGGCGCCGGATGCGGCGCTCTACTGGTATGCCCGCATGGTGAGCGCCGGTTGCGATCCGCTCTATATTGCGCGCCGGCTGCTGGCGATTGCCTCCGAGGATGTGGGCAATGCCGACCCGCGTGCCATGCAGGTCGCCCTGTCGGCTTGGGATTGCTTCCATCGCATCGGACCGGCGGAAGGGGAGCGGGCCATCGCCCAGGCGATCGTCTATCTCGCCTGCGCCCCCAAGAGCAATGCGGTCTACACCGCCTGGAAGGCGGCGCTTCATGATGCCAAGAACCTGCCTGACTTCGAGGTGCCGCCGCACCTGCGCAACGCACCGACCAGGCTGATGAGCGAGCTGGGCTATGGCGCCGAGTATCGCTATGCCCACGACGAGCCGGGCGCCTATGCCGCCGGCGAGCAGTACTTCCCACCTGAGCTGGCTGGCAAGCAGTACTATCAGCCCACCGATCGCGGCCTTGAGAAGCAGATCGGCCAGAAGCTCGACTACCTGCACGAACTGGACAAGCAGAGCCCGCGCCAGCGTGAGAAATAACCGGCCGGGGCAGGGGAGTGGCCGCGCCTCTGCCTGACCAATTCGGGCCGATTGCACGTTAATTGGTCAGCCGATTTGATCCAGGTCGCCATCCCCCGGAAAACAGGGCAAAACGGGCGCAATAGTCCCTGTTCGGGCGGGGGGGCGGTCTGATACACTGCCCCTCTGACCCCGCTTGTCTTGGCCTGGTGCCATCTTCTTGATTTCGAAGGCTTGCTCTTGTTGGCCCGATGCAAAAAGACGACAGGGGTGTGCCAACCGATGTTAACTTCCGGATCTGTTTCCCAGCCCGTCATGATGACTCAGGCCCAGATCCCATTTTAAAAAAGTAGGTAAACCATGCTGGATCCCAAATATCTGCGCAGCGACATCGACGATGCCGCCGCTCGTCTGGCGACACGTGGCTACGCTCTGGACGTAGCGGCTGTCAATGCTCTGGAAGAGAAACGCAAGGATCTGCAGTCCCGTACCCAGGAGCTGCAGGCCGAGCGCAACGCCCGCTCCAAATCCATCGGTGAGGCTGCCCGTCGCGGCGAAGATGTTGCCCCGCTCAAGGCCATCGTTTCCAAGATCAACGAAGAGCTCGAGACCAGCAAGGTCGAGCTGGATGCCCTGCTGGCCGAGCTGAAGACCATCGCCGACGCCATCCCCAACCTGCCGAGCGACACCACGCCGGTCGGTCGTGACGAGAACGACAACGTAGAAGTGCGCCGCTGGGGTACCCCGCGCGAGTTCGACTTCCAGGTGCGTGATCACATCGATTTGGGTGAAGCGGCCAAGGGCGTCGACTTCAAGAACGGCGTCAAACTCTCCGGCTCCCGTTTCGTGGTGATGAAGGGGCAGATTGCCCGCCTGCACCGCGCTCTGGCCCAGTTCATGCTGGACCTGCACACCCTGCAACACGGTTACACCGAGTGCTACGTGCCCTACCTGGTCAACCCGGACAGCCTGTACGGCACCGGTCAGCTGCCCAAGTTCTCTCAGGATCTCTTCAATACCGGCATCGAAGGTGAAGGGGAAGAAGAGGGCAAGGTTCGCAAGTTCTCCCTGATCCCGACCTCCGAAGTACCGCTCACCAACATGGCCCGCGACGAGATCTTCGACGAGCAGGAACTGCCCATCAAGATGACCGCCCACAGCCCCTGCTTCCGCTCCGAAGCGGGCTCCTACGGCCGTGACACCCGCGGTCTCATCCGCATGCACCAGTTCGACAAGGTCGAGATGGTACAGCTGGTGCACCCGGAAAAATCCTGGGACGCGCTGGAAGAGATGGTGGGTCACGCCGAGAAGGTACTGCAACTGCTGGAGCTGCCGTATCGCGTGATGGCACTCTCCACCGGTGACATGGGCTTCTGCGCCGCCAAGACCTACGATCTGGAAGTGTGGCTGCCGGCCCAGAACACCTATCGCGAGATCTCCTCCGTCTCCAACTGCACCGACTTCCAGGCACGCCGCATGCAGGCTCGCGTGCGCATCGATGGCAAGCCGCAGCTGCTGCACACCCTGAACGGCTCCGGCTTGGCGGTGGGTCGCACCCTGGTGGCGGTGCTGGAGAACTACCAGCAGGAAGATGGCCGCATCGCCATCCCGGCTGCGCTGCAATCCTACATGGGCGGCCTGACCCACATCGGGTAAGCGCTCATTGCAGACGACAACGCCATGGCATGCCATGGCGTTGTGCATTCTGGCGCCGGTCAACCGTTTTTATCGTGAATAAATCTGCGTTGCCGGCGTCTCTTTGAACATGTAACACAATTTTATCAAGCATTGCGCAATCGTTTTTGTTAGACTGCGCCGCAATTTCGCAGGACATCTTTTTCTATGGTCTGGATTGATTACGCCATCATCGGCATCGTCGGTTTCTCTGCTCTCATCAGCCTGGTGCGCGGCTTCGTCAAGGAGGCCATGTCTCTCGTCACCTGGTTCGTCGCCTTCTTCATCGCCAGTCATTTCTATCCCGATCTCGCCGTCTATTTCACCTCGTTCAGCGATCCCCTGGTACGCAACGGCCTGGCCATCGCCGCCCTGTTCGTGGCGACCCTGATCCTGGGCAGCGTGGTCAACTACGTGGTGGGCCTGCTGGTGGACAAGACGGGGCTGTCCGGCACCGACCGGGTGCTCGGCATCTGTTTTGGCGCAATTCGCGGGGTACTGATCGTCAGTGCCCTGCTTTTTTTCATGGATACCTTCACCAGCCTCTCCCAGAGCGACTGGTGGGTGGCATCCAAGCTGGTGCCCGAGTTCAAGCCGGTCATCCAGTGGTTCTTCGGGTTCATGCTGAACTCATCGAGTTTTCTTAAACAGGTATAGTGACTTCGAGGTAGCAAAGACATGTGTGGTATTGTCGGTATAGTTGGCACCACCCCCGTCAATCAGGCCCTCTACGACGCCTTGACGGTGTTGCAGCACAGGGGACAGGATGCCGCCGGGATCGTGACCATTGACAGTGGAAACTTCCGGCAACGCAAGGCCAACGGCCTGGTGAAGGACGTGTTTGAAGTGCGTCACATGCAGCGCCTGAAAGGGCATATCGGCATAGGACATGTCAGATATCCCACCGCAGGCAGCTCCAGTGCCGCTGAAGCTCAGCCTTTTTACGTGAACTCTCCCTACGGCATGGTGCTGGCCCACAACGGCAACCTCACCAACGCCAAGGAGCTCAAGGAGCAGCAGTTCAAGGTGGCCCGCCGCCACATCAACACCACCTCGGATTCCGAAGTGCTGCTGAACGTGCTGGCCCACGAGCTGGATCGCTGCGACAAGATGGCCCTGCAACCGGAGGATATCTTCGCTGCGGTGCGCAAGGTGCATCAGCAGATCCGCGGCGCCTATGCGGTGGTCTCCCTGGTGATTGGCCACGGTCTCATCGGGTTCCGTGATCCCAACGGCATTCGCCCGCTGATCCTGGGTCGCCGGGTCGACGAGCAGGGGCAGGTGGAGTACATGCTCGCCTCCGAGAGCGTGGCGCTCGATGCCATCGGTTTCGAGACGGTGCGCGACATCGCCCCGGGCGAGGCCATCTACATCACCGAGCAGGGCCAGCTCTTCTCCGAGCAGTGTGCGGAGAACCCGCAGATGAGCTCCTGCATCTTCGAGTACGTCTACTTCGCTCGCCCTGATTCGTGCATCGACAAGGTGTCGGTCTATGCCGCCCGCCTCAACATGGGTCGCAAGCTGGGTCAGAAGATCGCCCGCGAGTGGGAAGATCTCGACGTGGACGTGGTCATCCCCATCCCCGAGACCTCCTGCGACGTGGCGCTGGAAATCGCCCACACCCTGGATCTGCCGTACCGTCAGGGCTTTGTGAAGAACCGCTACATCGGCCGTACCTTCATCATGCCGGGCCAGACCCAGCGCAAGAAGTCGGTGCGTCGCAAGCTCAACGCCATCAGCTCCGAGTTCAAGGGCAAAAAGGTGTTGCTGGTGGATGACAGCATAGTGCGCGGTACCACCTCCGAGCAGATCATCCAGATGGCCCGTGAAGCGGGGGCGGCCAAGGTCTACTTCGCCTCGGCGGCACCGGAAATTCGCTTCCCCAACGTCTACGGCATCGACATGCCCACCGCCAACGAGCTGATCGCCCATGGCCGGGAAGTGGAAGAAGTGTGCAAGCTCATTGGCGCCGATGGCCTCATCTTCCAGGATCTGGAAGATCTGGAAGCGGCGGTGCGGGAGATCAATCCCGAGCTGCGTCACTTCGAGACCTCGGTGTTCAACGGCCACTACGTCACTTCCGACGTGGATCAGTCCTACCTCGACCACCTCAACGCCATGCGCAGCGATGACAACAAGGCGGTGCGCGAGTGGCAGGAAGGCACCAGCAACCTGGAAATTTTTAACGAAGGCAGTTAAACGTTTTCCACGCTGAGGTGTTGCAACGAGATGGGGGCCAAGGCCCCCATTGTTGTTTCTGCTCGCCGAAAAGGGCCTGCATCTGCTTGAAAAAGCAGCGTTTGTAGCCGCAGCTATGGGCAGTGGCGGCGGGATCCGCTAGCATGGGCCGCCGCCGTATCAACCCGACCAGACGAGAGTTCAGATGGATGACCTGCTAGCCCCCGTGCGCCAGTTTTTGCACTGCGAGACCCCGGATGCGTGGATCGAGATGGCGCGGGATCCCGCCCAGCTGCCGACCCTGCTCATCGATCACGCCAACTGCGAAAACAAGGCTGCGCTCACCGCCCACAGCCTGGTGCGCCGCTACTGCCTGCCCAAGGGAAAGCGCCATCTGCTGCCCAAGCTGGAGTTCTATCGGGAGCTGGACGCCATTCCGGAGAAGGCCGAGATCCTCGGCAAGCGGACCATGGGAGAGACCGAGCGCACCGTGTTCGAGGAGCTCTCTCGCAATCCGCTGCTGTTTCCCATGGTGCGGCTCATTCAGGAGGAGCTGCACCACTTCGAGCAGGTGCTGGAGCTGATGGCCGCCCGCGACATTCCCTACGGCCCGGTGACCGCCTCCCGCTATGCGCGCAACCTGATGCAGCACGTGCGCACCCACGAGCCCGCCACCATAGTCGACAAGCTGATCATCGGCGCCTATATCGAGGCGCGCTCCTGCGAGCGTTTTGCCAAGCTGGCACCCCATCTGGACGAGGAGCTGGGTCGCTTTTACGTCTCCCTGCTGCGCTCAGAGGCGCGCCACTATCAGGATTATCTGGCGCTGGCCGAGCAATATGCGGGGGAGGACATCAGCGAGCGGGTGGCCTTCTTCGGCCAGGTGGAGGCGGAGCTGATCCGCTCGCCGGATCCGCAGTTCAGGTTCCATAGCGGTCTTCCTGTCAGATCTGACAGTTGTTGACGCGAAGGGGGCTGCCTACCATTGCAGCGTTCCTACTACGAGCGACGCATTTACTTTTGAGCGCAATTCCCGGCCCCTGAGCCGGGATTTTTTTGTCTCATTTTCGGGGCGGCGGGAAAGAGCCGGCGGCAGGCCGCCGGGCAGGGCTCAGCGGCGGTATTCGTTGTCGTAGTTCTGGATGAGGCGGCGGGTCACCTCGTGCTGGGGATCGGCGAACACCTTGAGGGTCTTGCCGCGCTCCACCACCCGCCCTTCGTGCATCACCAGCACCTCGTCGCTGATGTGGCTCACCACCCCCAGATCGTTGGCCACCAGCACATAGCTGAGCCCCATGGTCTCCTGCATCTCCAGCAGCAGGTTGATGATCTGGGAGCGCACCGAGATATCCAGGGTAGAGAGCGCCTCGTCGGCCACCACTATCTTGGGGTTGAGGATCAGCGCCCGCGCCAGCGCCACCCGTTGCTGCTGGCCGGCGGAGAGCATCTGCGGGTAGAAGAGGGCGTGATCCGCCAGCATGCCCACCATGCGCAGGGTCTGTATCACCTTCTCGCGGCGCTCCTCCTCGGTCATCTCGGTGTTGAGGCGCAGCGGCGTCTCCAGGATCTGGCCGACCCGGATCTTGCGATTGAGGGAGGAGTTGGGGTCCTGGAAGATCATCCGCAGCAGCTTGCAGCGGGTCTGATAGTCGCCGTGGATCATCGGTTGCCCCTCGATGGCGATCTCGCCACCGCTCGGCTCTATCATGCCCGCCAGAATGCGGGCCAGGGTGCTCTTGCCGGAGCCGGCCTCGCCGACGATGGCCAGGGTCTGGCCCACCTCGAGATCAAAGGAGAGCGGCTTGATGGCTTCCACCGCCCGGCGTCGAAACAGGCCGGTGCGGTTCTGATAGGTCTTGCACAGGCCCCTGACCTGCAGCAGAGAGGGTTCGATCACTGTCCTGACTCCTTGGTGACAGGGCTCGCTGTCACGCACTGATACGAAATTGACGTCACTTCTTGGGCTCTTCCATGTTCAACGGGAAGTGGCAGCTGAACTGGTGCCCCTTGATCTTGCTCATCAGCGGCGTCTGCACGCACTGCTTCTGGGCGTAGGGGCAGCGGGGGCCGAGCCGGCAACCGATGGGCAGGTGCTGCAGCGGCGGAATGACGCCGGGCAGGGTCTCGAGGCGCGACTTGTGGCGCACCAGCTTGTCAAAGTCGGGGATCGACTTGAGCAGCGCATCGGTATAGGGGTGGTGCGGGGTCTCCAGGATCTGCTCCCGGGTGCCCACCTCCACCATCTGGCCGCAATACATCACGTTGATGGTGTCGGTCAGGTTGGCGATGGCGGCTATGTCGTTGCTGATGATGAGGATGGTGGTGTTGCCCAGCTTGTTCATCTTGTCCAGCAGCCGCAGGATCTGGGAATGGGTGGTGGACTCCATGGCGCTGGTGGGCTCGTCCGCCACCAGCAGGCGCGGCTGGTTGGCAATGGCCATGGCGATCATCACCTTCTGGCACATGCCGTCCGACAGCTCGTGAGGGTAGGCCCGCATCACCTTGCGGTGATCCTTGACGCCGACCCGGTGCAGCAAGGCGATGGCCTTCTTCTTGCGCCACTGGAAGCGCTGCCAGAACTGCCCCTCGAAGGAGTCGGTCGGGATCGCCTCTTCCAGCTGGGTGCCGATCTCCTCGGAGGGGTCGAGACAGCTGATGGGGTCCTGGAAGATCATGGCGATCTCGCGGCCCATGATGCGGCGCCGCTCGCGGGGGGCCATGGTCAGCAAGTCCATGTCGTTGAAGCGCATCCGGTCGGCGCGCACCGTCCAGTTGTCCTTCTGGATGCCGACGATCACCTTGGCCACCAGGCTCTTGCCGGAGCCGGATTCCCCCACCAGGCCGCGGATCTCCCCCTCGGCCAGTGTCAGGCTCACCTTGTCCACCGCCTTGACCTTACCCTGCGGGGTGTCGATCTCGATGGTGAGGTTGCGTATGTCGAGCAGCGGCATCAGTCATTCCCCTCTTTGAGCGCTTCGCGAATGCCTTCACCAACCAGGTTGGTCACCAGCACGCTGAACAGGATGGCCATGCCCGGCAGGGTCACGGTCCAGGGGGCGAGATAGATGAGATCGCTGGAGTCCGCCAGCATGGCGCCCCATTCCGGTTGCGGTGACTGGGCGCCGAGGCCGAGAAAGCCCACTGCCGAGATGTCGAGGATGGCCGCCGACAGGGTGCGGGTGGTCTGGGCCACCAGGGTCTCGACGATGTTGGGCAAAATGGCGAGGCGCATGATCCGCAAGGGGGGTGAGCCGTCGAGCCGGCTGGCGATGATGTACTCCTTCTGCATCTCGGTGTGGACCGCGTTGTAGGTGGCCCGGATGAAGGGCGGGATCAGCGCCAGGGTGATGGCGATCAGGGTGTTGAACAGACCCGGCCCCAGAATGGCCACCATGATGATGGCCAGCAGCAGGGAGGGGATGGAGAGCAGGGTATCGAGCAGGTGGTGCAGCACGCTCGACTTGAGCCCCTTGCTCATGCCGCCGAGGATGCCGATGGCGGTGCCCACCACCATGGCGATCACCACCACCAGCAGGGCGTTGCCAAAGGTGAGCCTGGCGCCCACCACCAGCCGGGAGAGGATGTCGCGGCCCAGATCGTCGGTGCCGAGGAAGTAGTCGATGTTGCCACTGTTGGCCCAGGAGGGGGCCAGCAGCAGGCGGGAGCTGTGCTGCTCGTCGATGCCGTAGGGCACCACCAGCGGGCCGAGCAGGGTGATCAGCAGCAGGATCACGAAGCACCAGAGCCCTGCCATCGCCAGCGGATTGCGGCGATAGGAGGCCCAGGTCTGCTCCAGCGGCGAGAGGATCTTGAGCTCGGGGTAGAGGCTAGTCTTGTCTTGCATAGGATTCCTGGCTCCGGGTCATGCCATGAGCACGTTCAGTCTTGTTTTGCATAGAGTTCTTTGCGCCGCGCCGGGTAGATGATGGTGGTGAGCAGCTCAGTGCTGACGCTGATGAAGATGACGAAGCTGGCCACCACCAGGGTGGCGCCGCGGATGGCGGCGTAGTCCTGCAGGGCGATGCTGTTGATGAGCCAGCGGCCGATGCCGTGCCACTCGAACACCACCTCGGTGATCATGGCGGAGGTGAGCACGCTGCCCAGCTGCAGGCCCAGCAGCGGCAGCACCGGCGGCAGGGCGTTCTTGAGACCGTGGCGCCAGACGATCTGGCGGCGGGAGAGGCCGCGGCTGGCCGCCGCCTTGATGTAGTTCTGCTTCATCACGTCGATAAGGGAGCTGCGCACATGGCGGATCACCTCGGTGGTGGGCACCACCGCCAGCACCAGCGAGGGCAGGATCAGGTGGCGCAGGGCGTCGTGCAGGGCGGCCTGGCGCCAGGGCTCGTGGCTCATCAGCACGTCGATGAGGGCGATGCCGGTGATGGAGGGCACGTCATAGAGCAGGCTGATCTGGCCGGAGGCGGGCAGCCAGCCCAGCTCCAGCGAGAAGAACATCACCACCAGCAGTGCCAGCCAGAACACCGGCACCGCGTAGCCGATGAGGCCGGCGGTCATGATGGTGAGATCGAGCGGCTTGCCCTGGGAGAGGGCCGCCAGGGTGCCGAGCGGGATGCCCACCAGCAGCGAGATGGCGAAGGCCGCCCCGCAGAGGATCAGGGTGGCGGGGAAGTAGTGACGGATCTCGTCCAGCACCGGCAGGCCGGAGACGCTGGAGAGCCCCAGATCCCCGTCCAGAATGCGGCGCAGGAAGTCGGGGTAGCCGCTCCAGAAGCTGGCCTGCTGGCCGATGAGGCGCACGTCCAGCAGGTAGGCGACGAAGGTCAGCGCCAGCAGGGTGATGAGCAGCAGATTGATGCGACGCAGGATATAGAGAAACATGCTTACTCCCGATAGGCCTGGTTGAAGACGGTGCCGCCAAAGGGCATCAGGGAGAGCCCCTCGATGTCGCTGCGGCTGACCTGGGTACGCAGGGCATGGGCCAGCGGAATGAGCGGCATCTGCTCGTTGAGCAGGGTCTGGGCGTAATAGTAGTTGCGCAGCCGGAACGCCAGCTGGGGCGTGGTCACCGCGTCGTCCAGCAGCTGATCAAACGCCGGGCTGCACCAGCGGCTGTAGTTGTTGCCGCGCTCGACGGCGGCGCAGCTCAGCAGCTGGCGAAAGAAGTTGTCCGGGTCGGCGTTGTCGGCAATCCAGCCGCTGAGCAGACTGTCGTACTGACCCTGGGCGAGGCGGGCCTCGATGACCGGCCACTCCTGCTGCACGATCTTGAGCTTGATGCCGATCTTGGCCAGATCGCTTCGCATCAGCTGGGCGGTCTTGAGGGCATCCGGGTTGTAGGCGCGCGAGCCCGGCTGCACCAGTACCTGCATCTCGAAGCCTTGCGCCAGTCCCGCCTCCTTGAGCAGTTGGCGCGCCCGCTTGAGATCCGGCTGGCGCATCGGCAGGGAGGGGTTGTAACCCCAGGATAGCGGCGGCAGCAGGCTGTTGGCGGGCTGACCCGTCTCGAAATAGACCGCCTGCAGCAGGTTGTCGATGTTGATGGCGCTGGCGATGGCCTGGCGCACTTGCACCTTGTTGAACGGTGCCTTGCGGGTGTTGAGGGCGAGGAAGGCGACGTTCATGCCGGACTGTACCGCCAGGCTGAGGTCGGGATCCTTGTCGATCACCGACAGCTGGCTGGCGGAGGGGGTGCTCATCACGTCGCACTCGCCGGTCAGCAGCTTGGCCAGCCGCTTGGAGGATTTGGGAGTGATGTCGTAGATGAGCTGCTCAATCTTGGCCTCGCCGCCCCAGTAACCGGGGTGGCGCAGGTAGCGCACGTATTCGTTGTGGCGATACTCCTTGAAGCTGAATGGCCCTGTGCCCACCGGGCGGCTGTCGATGAGCCCCGGGGTGCCGGCCTTTTGCAACTGCTCGGCATACTCGGCGGAGAGCACGATGGCGTAGTCGCTGGCCAGGGTGGCGAGGAAGGAGGCATCCGGCCGGTTGAGCTCGAACACGACTTTATCGGCCCCCTTCCGGTAGACCCGCTTGATCAGCTGATCCAGCCCCAGACTGTAGAAGTAGGGGTACTCGCCGCCGGACACCTCGTGATAGGGGTGCAGCTTGTTGAGCAGCCGCTGCCAGGTGAACACCACGTCGTCGGCGTTGAGGGGGCGGGAGGGGTTGAACCAGGGCGTGTGGTGAAAGGTCACCCCCTGGCGCAGGGTCAGGGTATAGGAGAGGCCATCCTCGCTCACCTGCCAGCGGGTGGCGAGCCCGCCTTCGAGCGCCAGGGTGTTGGGGTTCACCTCCAGCAGGCGGTCATAGAGCGGGCGCGAGCTGGCATCCAGGGTCACCCCCGAGTTGGAGACCTGGGGATTGAAGGTCTGGGGCGAGCCTTCCGCACAATAGATGAGTCCCGTTCTGGACGCGTCATCCTGTTTGTGACAACCGGTGAGCAGCACCAGCACACCAAGCAGCAGGGGTTTGAGCATTCTCATTGTCGAACCATGTTTTTATACGAAGTTGCCGGCGATGGGGCCGGCAAGGGGGGGAAGCCGCTCTGGCACGGGCTGCCCGGGTTATTAATCCGCATCGTTGTCACTGTCCAGCAGCTGGTATTTGCGCAGCATGCCGCGGAACTGGTGATAGCTCAGGGCCAGCAGTTGGGCGGCTTTGCGCTGATTATACTGGGATTGCTGCAACGCTTGCTTGAGTAAATTAATCTCGTAGCCCGCCACCGCCTGTTTGAGGTCCAGCGGCAGGGTGGCAGTTGCCGCAACGGGCGCCGGTTGCGCCTCGCTCGGCAGCGCCGCGGTGGTGTCGGTGCGAGCCAAGGGTCGCCAGGGGGAATCGAACGGGTTGAGCACCAGCTCGGCCAGCGGCAACTGGGGATTGCCCTGGCGGTAGATGCTGCGCTCCACCACGTTTTTCAGCTCCCGCACATTGCCGGGCCAGGGGTAGTCCAGCAGCAGCTGGGTCGCCTTGCGCGAGAACCCGGCAAACAGCGGATAGCCGAGCTCCCGGGTCATGCCGTGGGCGAAGTGCTCCGCCAGCATCAGAATATCGTCGCGCCGCTCCCGCAGGGGGGGCAGGGTGATGACGTCGAAGGCGAGCCGGTCCAGCAGGTCGTGGCGAAATTGCCCCTTGTCGGCCAGCGCCGGCAGATCCTCGTTGGTGGCGCACACCAGCCGCACATCCACCTTGAGCGCCTTGGCGCCGCCCACCCGCTCGAACTCCCCGTACTCGATGACCCGCAGCAGTTTCTCCTGCACCCGGGCGCTGGTGGTGGCCAGCTCGTCAAGGAAGAGCGTGCCGCCATCGGCCCGCTCGAAGCGACCCTGATGACGCTTGGCGGCGCCGGTGAAGGAGCCCGCCTCGTGGCCGAACAGCTCGGTCTCCAGCAGGCTCTCGCTCAGGGTGGCGCAGTTGACGGTCACAAAGCTTTGATCCCAGCGCGCCGAGAGATAATGTAGGCGGTGGGCGATCAGCTCCTTGCCGGTACCCCGTTCGCCAATGATCAGCACGGGCTTGCGCAGCGGCGCCAGGCGGGAGGCCTGCTCAATGATCTCGAGAAATGCGTTGGATTCCCCCAACAGGCTTTCCGTGGCCGTGGTCATAGTCATCCCCGTGAGTCGGTGAAAGCTGGTCAATTTTACCAAAAGTTGGTGATTCTAATCATTACTTGTGTGGTGCCTCTTGAAATACGATCGAGCAGCCCCATATAAATCAACAAGTTAAATTCTGTTCCAGATTGGCACACAAGTTGCCATTGTCAATGGAGAAACAACGTATGCCAACCACAGGAGTACAATCATGAGTATTTTTTCCCGCCTGGCCGACATCATCAATTCCAACCTGACGGCCCTGCTCGACAAGGCAGAAGATCCCCAGAAGATGGTGCGCCTGATCATCCAGGAGATGGAAGACGAATTGGTGAAGGAGCGATCCAACCTGGCCCGCTTCCTCGCCAACCAGAAAGAGATCGGCCGCCAGGTCGCCCGCCATCAGGAGCGGGTCGCCGAGTGGCAGGGCAAGGCCGAGCTGGCCCTGAGCAAGGAGCGGGAAGACCTGGCCCGCGCTGCGCTTATCGAGAAGAAGAAGCAGGCCGAGCTGGCCGACTCCCTCTTGCGTGAGCAGCAGGCGGTGGACAGCGGCATCGAGAAGCTGGGGGAGGAGATCCGTCAGCTGGAAGCCAAGCTGGAAGATGCCCGTGCCCGCCAGAAGGCGATGGCCATTCGCACCGAAGCGGCCAGCAGCCGTCTCAACGTACAGAGCCAGGTTGCCCGTGGCGACAGCCAGGCGGTGGTGAGCAAGTTCGAGCGCATGGAGCGCCGCATCGACGAGATGGAGGCCCGCGCCGAGCTGGGGCAGTCCGACAAGGCGCTGGCCCAGCAGTTTGCCGAGCTGGAAGCCGACGATCAGATAAGCAAAGAGCTGGAAGCCATGCGCCAGAAGCTGGGCCAGAGCGACACCACGCCGAAACAGGGAGAGTAACAGATGGAAGATCTGCTGGGTGTGTTGATGGTTCCCATGGTGGTCTTCATGGTAGTGGTGGCCCCCATCTGGCTGGTGCTGCACTACCGCGCCAAGGGGCGCATTGGCGCCGGTCTTGCCGATGGCGAGCGTGAACAGCTGCAGGGCTTGCTGGTGCGTGCCGAGAAGATGCAGGAGCGGGTCGGCGCCCTGGAGTCGATTCTGGATGCCGAGGTTCCTGGTTGGAGAAACAAGGTATGACACAGTGGAGCAAAGAGGGGCGCAACCTCTATCGTGACCCCCAGCGCGGCAAGATAGCCGGGGTCTGTGCCGGTCTGGCAGAGTACTTCGGGGTGGAGACCTGGATCGTGCGGTTGCTGGCCATCAGCGGCCTCATCTTCGCCGGTTTCATCACCTTCACCGCCTACGTCGCCGCCTGGTTTCTGCTCGACAAGAAGCCGGTCACCCTTTACGCCCAGGAGGATGCCGACTTTGCCGAGGTGCGGATGAAGGCGCGCAGCTGGCAGGCAGGCGTCACACCTCATCAGGCCCTTGCCCGCATCGGCCAGGAGCTGGATGCGCTGGAGCCCAGGGTGCAGCGCATCGAGAAGCTGGTGACCTCCAAGGAGTTCACCCTGCAGCGGGAGTTTCGCAACTTGTAAGGCCTGAGCGGTACGATGGCCCCGCCGGCCTGGACTTGCCTCTGATGGCAGGGGAGGCGGGCGGGGATCATGACGAGGGTGGTGCTGCCTGCCACCCGCTTCGCCGGGCAGCTACGGGAGAACAGAACAAGCCTTGATACTCAATAAACTGGAACAGCAATTCAATCGCCTGCAGCACAAGGCAAGCGACGTGGTGAACCGGGTACGGGATCGCCACATCCGGCTGGCGGTGACCGGCCTCTCTCGCAGCGGCAAGACCGCCTTCATCACGGCGCTGGTCAACCAGCTGGAACACGCGGCCATCGATGGCCGGCTGCCCCTGTGGGATGCCCTGCGCCAGGGGCGCATCCTCGGCGCTCGCCGGGTACCCCAGCAAAATGCCCACATTCCCACCTTCCCCTACGAGCGTGGCCTCGACTCTCTGTTTGGCGATCCGCCGGCCTGGCCCGAGCCGACCCGCGGGGTGGCCGAGGTGCGCCTGGAAATCCGCTATCGCACCCGTCACCCCCTGCGCAAGCACCTGGGGGAGATCTCCACCCTCTACGTGGATCTGGTGGACTACCCCGGGGAGTGGCTGCTCGACCTGCCGCTGCTTGAGATGAGCTACGAGCAGTGGAGCGAGCAGGTGCGCGAGCAGCTGCGCCGCCCCGAGCTGCAGACCCTGGCCGCCGGCTGGCTGGCACCCGCATGGCAGGCGGAGCAGGGCTTCGAGGAGCGGCCGGTGGCCCAGCTCGTCGAGCGCTACACCGATTATCTGCACGCCTGCAAGCGTGAGCTGGGGCTGCACCTGATCCAGCCCGGTCGCTTCGTGCTGCCGGGGGAGTATGCCGGTGCCCCCATGCTGCAGTTTGTGCCCTGGGTGTGGGAGATGCCTGCCGGCGAGCCCGTTGATGGCACCCTCTACGCCACCCTCAAGCAGCGCTTCGAGCAGTACAAGCAGCATCTGGTGCAGGGTTTTTATGAGCAGCACTTCGCCGGTTTTGATCGCCAGATCGTGCTGGTGGATTGCCTGCAGCCCCTCAATGCCGGGGCGGCCAGCTTTGGCGACATGCAGCAGGCCATCGCCCGCATCATGGAGAGCTTTGCCTACGGCAAGAGCAACTGGTGGCGGCGGCTCTTCTCACCGCGCATAGACAAGCTGCTGTTCGTGGCGAGCAAGGCCGATCACGTCACCCCGGAGCAGCATGGCCCCATGGTCTCCCTGCTGCAGCACCTGGTGCGCAGCGGCCGCGGCCAGGCCCGTTTTGAGGGGATTGCCACCGAGTGTCTGGCGCTCGCCGCCATCAAGGCGACCGAGGTGGGCAAGGGGATGGCCGATGGCCGCGAGTTCCCCGCCATCCGTGGCACCAGCCTCTCGGGTGAGCCGCTCTTGCTGTTTCCGGGTGAGGTGCCATCCCATATCCCGCTTGCGCAGTGGTGGAACAATCAGGGCTTTGATTTTCAGGCCTTTCGCCCGCTGCCCATGAGCACCCATCAGGCGCTGCCCCATATCCGGCTCGATGCGGCGCTGGAGTTTCTGCTCGGGGATCACCTCGAATAAGGGTGTGCGGCCGGGGTTGTTTCCGTCGCCGCACCCAGAAGACGGTTTTCAGGAGAAGCGATGAACGATCAGACAAAAGCGCAGCCGCCGCTGCAGGGCAAGGTGATCCTGGAACCCACCTTGACGGCAGCTGACGACCAGCGAGCGCCGGCTCCGGCCCAGCGGCTGGAGGAGGCGAGCTTCGAGCGCCTCGATGAGCTGGAAGAGCTCACCGAGGTGGAGAGCGCCCTCATCATCAAGCCGCGCCGCCGTCATCGGCTGCTGGCCTGGGGACTGGGAGCGGTCGGCCTGCTCTCTCTGGGCCAGTACGGCGCCTTTCTCTACGAGCAGTTTCTCACCACCCCGCTCTGGGGCGGTGCCTGGCTGGCGGCCTCGGCACTGGTGGCAGCGGGCACCGCCGGGGTGGTGGGGCGCGAGTGGCTGCGCCTGCGCACCCTCAAGCGACGCCAGGATGTGCGCTCGCGGGCCGAGGATCTGCTGGCCCATCAAGGGGTCGGCCAGGGTCAGGGGTTTTGCGAAGGGCTGGCCGAGCGCAGCGGCGACAAGGGGCGCGAGGGGTATCAAACCTGGCTCGCCCAGCTCGACGAGAGCCACAACGATCGGGAGGTGTTGACCCTCTACAGCCAGCTGGTGCTCGGCGAGCGCGATAAGCTGGCCCAGGCGCGGGTGGCCAAATGGTCGGGGGAGGCCGCCGTGCTGGTGGCCCTGAGCCCGCTCGCCACCGTCGACATGATGCTGATGCTGTGGCGCAACCTGCGGATGATCGAGGACATCGCCGATGTCTACGCCATCGAGCTCGGCTACTGGAGCCGCATTCGCCTCATCCGTCAGGTGTTTCGCAACATGCTCTACGCCGGCGCCACCGAGCTGGTGACCGAGGTGGGGATGGACTTGCTGGGGGCCGAGCTCACCGCCAAGCTCTCAGCCCGCGCCGCGCAAGGGGTGGGGGCCGGGCTGCTCACTGCCCGCCTCGGCCTGCGCACCATAGAGGCGTGCCGCCCGCTGCCCTGGTGCGCGGACGAGAAACCCAGGCTCGGCGAGCTGCGCAAGCGGCTGATCGGTCAGCTGGCGGGCTACCTCAACAAGGGGTGAGCACCAGGCCAGGGGCTCGATTGTGGTTGTCACAAATTATTTACAATTATCCGCGACAGCCGACCCCTGGGTCGGCTGCTTTTTTGGGGGGCAAACCGTTACAGTGATCCCATCGCGCAATGGCGCCACACCGCCCGGATGGCGGGTTGCAACCCAGAGGATGGAGTCACCCATGGCAAGTCTCTACACCGCCCACCAGCCGGACGAATCGGGCACGATCCACTACTCGGACGAGGAGCACGGCACCTGGCAGATCCTGATCGCACGCCAGCTGGCGGCGCTCGAGGGCAAGGCCTGTGACGAGTACCAGGCCGGGCTGGCGCGGCTCGACCTGCCCCGGAATCGGATCCCCCAGCTGGCCCAGATCAACGCCGTGCTGCAGCCGGCCACCGGCTGGTCGGTGGCGGCGGTGCCGGCGCTCATTTCCTTTGACCGCTTCTTTGCCCTGCTGGCCAACCGCCAGTTTCCGGTGGCCACCTTCATTCGCCGCCGGGACGAGCTCGACTACCTGCAGGAGCCCGACATCTTTCACGAGATCTTCGGCCATTGCGCCATGCTGACCAACCCCGCTTTCGCCCACTTCACTCATGTCTATGGCCAGCTCGGCCAGCGGGCCGGCAAGGAGGATCGGGTCTTTCTGGCGCGGCTCTACTGGTTCACGGTGGAGTTTGGCCTCCTGGCCACGCCGGAGGGGCTTCGCATCTACGGTGGCGGCATTCTCTCCTCCATCGGTGAGACCGCCTATGCCCTCGGTGGCCAACCTGTGCTGCAACCCTTTGATCCCATCGAGGTGCTGCGCACCCCGTATCGCATCGATATCATGCAGCCCACCTATTTCGTGCTGCCCGAGCTTGATGAGCTCTATCGTCTGGCGGAGCAGGACATCATGGCCATGGTGGCCGAGGCGCGCCGTCTGGGGCTGCGTCCCCCCCGTTTTGCACCGGCTGGCGGCAAGCAGGCGAGTTGAACCGCCCGCCGGTATTTGATTACCCCATTTCATCGATACACAAGGAGAGTCCCATGTCCGAACTGGCCAGCCAGCAGTGTGAAGCGTGCCGCGCCGATGCCCCCAAGGTGAGCGAGCAGGAGCTGAGCGAACTGATGCGCCTCATCCCCGACTGGCAGCCGCTGGTGGTAAAAGGTGAGCTGCAGCTGCGGCGCGAATTCACCTTCCGCAACTTCAAGGAGGCGCTCGCCTTCACCAACCGCCTGGGTGAGCTGGCGGAGGCGGAGTTTCATCATCCCGCCATCCTCACCGAATGGGGCAAGGTGACCGTCAGCTGGTGGACCCACAAAATTGGCGGATTACACCGCAACGACTTCATCATGGCGGCGCGTACGGATGAGCTGCTGAAGTGAAGACGCCCTCACTCACCGAGTGGGCGAGATGGTGACCGCCAGCTGGTGGACCCACAAGATAGGTGGCTTGCATCGCAACGACTTCATCATGGCGGCGCGCACGGATGAGCTGCTGAAGTGAAGAGGCCATTCCTCATCGACAAATTGCTCAAATAAACGCCTGTAGATGACGCGGGCCTGCCTGGTGAAAACGGGGCGGGCCCGCATTTTTATGGGCTGGCGCTCGCACTGGCGGGATCGAGTCTGTATTATCCGGTCATTCATAGAGTTAGCTAGGAAGTGTGTCCCGAATGCGTCTTGAAGTCAGCTGTGAAGACCGCCTGGGCCTGACCCGGGAACTGCTCGACCGCCTGGTGGAGCACAACATCGATCTGCGCGGCATCGAAATCGATACCTCAGGCATCATCTATCTCAACTTTCCCGAGCTGGAGTTTCGTGATTTCCAGCACCTGATGCCGGAGATCCGCCGTATTCCCGGCGTCTATGACGTCAAGACCATCCCCTACATGCCCTCCGAGCGGGAGCACCACGAGATTGAGGCGCTGCTCAAGGCGCTGCCGGATCTGGTCTTCTCCCTCGATGCCAAGGGCAAGGTGACCCAGGCCAACCAGTCCGCCCTCACCACCCTGGCCCTGCCGGTGGAGGAGGTGCGCGGCGCGGCGCTCGGCTCCCTGGTCAAGGGCTTCTCCTTCAGCCGCTGGCTGGAGGCGAGCGAGATCCGCCCGCAGACCTGCAAGCTCAGCATCGGCGGCGAGGAGTATCTGGCGGATCTGATGCCGCTGTTCGTGGCCGAGGAGAAGGGCAAGCAGGCCCTGGCCGGCGCCGTGGTGGTGCTCAAGTCCGCCCGCCGGGTTGGCATGCACTTCAGCGCGCTGCACGCGGTGGAAGTGGGGGGCTTTGAACACCTGCAGGCCGAGAGCCAGAAGATGAAACAGGTGCTGGCCCAGGCGAGCAAGCTGGCGATGCAGGATGCGCCGCTGCTGATCGTCGGCGAAACCGGCACCGGCAAGGAGCTGCTGGCCCGCGCCTGCCACGGTGCCAGCCTGCGCTCCAGCCACCCCTTCATGGCGCTCAACTGTGCGGCCATGCCGGACAACGTGGCCGAGAGCGAGCTGTTCGGCTATGCCCCCGGCGCCTTTGGCAACAACACCGAGGGCAAGCGCGGGGTACTGGAGCTGGCGAGCGGCGGCACCCTGATGCTGGACGAGATCGGCGACATGTCGCCCCATCTGCAGACCAAGTTCCTGCGGGTGCTGCAGGATGGCGTGTTCCGCCGGGTCGGCGACGAGCAGGAGGTGAAGGTCAATGTGCGCTTCATCTGCACCACCCAGAAGCAGCTGCTGGATCTGGTGCATGAGGGCAAGTTCCGGGAAGATCTCTACTATCGCCTCAACGTGCTGAGTCTGGCGCTGCCGCCGCTGCGCGAGCGCAAGGCGGACATCATGGCGCTGGCCCAGCAGTTCGTCTCCCGCTTCGCCAGCGAACTGCAGCGTCCGCGCCCGCGCTTTACCCGCAACATGGCCGAGTACCTGACCGCCTATCGCTGGCCCGGCAACGTGCGCCAGCTGCGCAACTGCCTCTATCGCGCCATGACCTTGCTGGAAGGGGACGAGATCGGCCCTGAGCACGTGGACTTGCCGGTGGCGGCCGACGCCATGCCGCTCATCGACGAGTGGTTCGAAGGGGGGCTGGACGAGGCGGTGAAACGCTTCGAGAGCAGGCTGCTGGAGCGGCTCTACCCGGCGTTCCCCTCCACCCGTCAGCTGGCCAAACGGCTGGGGGTGTCGCACACCGCCATCGCCAACAAACTGCGGGAATACGGGATCAGCAAGAAGTAACCCCATGAATGTAACTTATCGCAGGGCTCACGCCGGGGTGGGCCCTCTTCATTATTGTGACGCCAGCCCGGTCAGCCCCTTGCTCTGCGGGCTGCGCCTTGTCATGCTGCTGACAAGTTCCATACTATCTCCTGCCGGCTCACCCCCTTCGGGCCTGTGCCCTGTGTGGTTGCTGAGGCGGGTGTAAGCGCAGGCATGATGCACACTTTTTCACTGTTCAGGATCCTGGTCTGGCTGGCGCCCCTGTTTTGCTCGCTGGCCCTCTCCGGCGAGTCGCCCCCGCTCACCGCGGCCGAGCTGCGGTCCGAGCAGGTACGCCAGACCGTGCTCGACATTCTCAGCTATACCCGCTGGCCGAATGAACCGAGCGAGCTGCGCCTGTGCGTGGCGGCACCGACGGAGTACGCCACCGCGCTCTTTTCCATCAAGCAGCAGGCCAACGGCCGGCCGGTCAGCGTCCATCGCTACGAAATCGATGACGAGGCGATCGGCCCCCAGTGTGACGTGCTCTATCTGGGGGTACTCTCCTCCGAGCGGCGCTTGCCGTTGTTTGAACGGCTGCGTGGCTACCCCATCCTCAGCATCAGCGAATCCAGCTCCGAGTGCGTGGCCGACGCCGTCTTCTGCCTGCAGATCGGCAAGGAGCGGATCCGGTTCAGGGTCAATCTGGATGCCCTGGCCAGGAGCGGAGTGCGGGTGCATCCGGCGGTGCTCAAACTGGCCAAGGCCGATGAGGGGGGGTCATGATAGGTCTGTTCCGCCCCCCCTCCCAGCGCCTCACCTTGCGACAGAGTCTGGGACGCACCCATCTGGTGACGTCCCTGACCGCGGTCTGCATGGCCGGTCTGCTGCTGACCGGCATCGCCCTGCTGGCGCTGCGGCTCTATGCGGATCACAATCTGGAGCTGGTCGCCCGCGCCATCGGCTATACCAGCGAAGCGGCCGTGGTGTTCCACGACGAGGAGGCGGCCCGGGAGGCGCTGGAGGCCATCCTCACGCACGAAGACGTGGCGCAGGCCAGCATCTATCTGCCGAGCGGCCAGCTGCTGGCGAGCTGGAGCCGGGCCATGAGCACCCCCTGGTCCGGCCTTGAGCAGTATCTGGCGCGGATCATCCTGCCGGGGCCGGTGGATCAACCCATGATGCGGGGGGGCATGGAGATCGCCCATATCCACCTGGTGGGGCACGGCCAGTATCTGTTGTTGTTCCTGCTGCAAACCCTGTTGGCCATGCTGCTCTGTCTGGTGCTCAGCACCCTGGGGGCACTCTATGTGGCGCACCGGATGCAACACTCCCTCACGGCGCCACTCAAGGAGCTGGCCCAGGTGGCCCACAGCGTGAGCCGCCAGCGGATCCTCGCCATGCGGGTGCCGGAGGCCAACATCGCCGAGCTGCACGAGCTGGGTCAGGATTTCAACTCCCTGCTCGACGAGCTGGAGGCCTGGCAGGCCCACCAGCGGCGGGAGAATGCCAGCCTGCTGCACCAGGCCACCCACGATGCCTTGACCGGCTTGCCCAATCGTGCTCTGTTTGAGGCTCGTCTGGATCAGGCGGTCACCACGGGCCGGCTGCATGACGAGCGCTTCGCGCTGCTCTACCTCGATTGTGATCGCTTCAAGCAGATCAACGACACCCTGGGCCATGCCGCCGGGGATGACGTGCTGATCGCGCTGGCCAGACGGGTACAACATCAGCTGCGGCCGATGGATCTGGTATGCCGTCTGGGGGGCGACGAGTTTGCCATCCTGCTCACCCCCCTCTCCCTGGTGGAGGAGGCGGAGGATGTGGTTGCCCGCATCCAGCAGGCCATGGCGGACCCCGTGGTACTGGGGGACGGCAGCCAGCTGGTGGCGGCCGTCAGCATTGGCGTCGCGTTGTATCCGGATCAGGGGCAGAGTGCCGCCGATCTGCTGCAGCAGGCGGACCATGCCATGTACCAAGCCAAACGGCTGCGTCGGGAGCTTGTACTCCATGAGCAGCTGGAATTTGATGTCTCTGCTGAGGAAAAATAACAATGAAGATCCATGTCCTGATGAAAACCGGCTTGATCGGTCTGCTGCTGAGCGTGCTGATGGGTTGCCAGAGTGCTCCCCACGGCCTCACGGCAGAGCAGATCGCCGTACTCAAGGAGCAAGGCTTTCGCCTGACCGACGAGGGTTGGACTCTGGACTTCTCCAACCGTGTGCTGTTTGCCAACAACGCGGATGCCCTGACCCCCAAGACGCGCGTCGTGGTGGAAAAACTGGGGACGACGCTGCTGGAAGTGGGCTTGAACCGGGCGCGGATCGATGGTCATACCGACTCCAACGGGGCGGCGGACTACAACGATCAGCTCTCCTACAAGCGGGCGCAGTCGGTGGCCGATGTGCTGGTTTCGGTCGGCATGCCGCAGGCCAACCTGGACATCCGGGGCCGTGGCGAGCGCGATCCGATAGCCGACAACAAGACGGCTGCCGGTCGGGCCGAGAACCGCCGTGTGGCGATTGTCATCAGCAATGAATGACACGGTTGTGTAGATACAAAAAGAGCGCCATCAGGCGCTCTTTTTTGTGGCTCGCCGTTATTGCTGCTTGAACTTCTCGCGGTCGTGGTGACTGCGCAGGCGGATGTTGATCATCTCCACCGTCATCGAGAAGGCCATGGCGAAGTAGATGTAGCCCTTCGGAATGTGCAGGTCCATCCCCTCGGCCATCAGCGCAAAGCCTACCAGGGTGAGGAAGGAGAGGGCCAGCATCTTGATGGTGGGGTGGTTGTCGACGAAGTCGCCGATGGCCTTGGCGGCAAACATCATGATGAAGACGGCGATCATGATGGCCAGCACCATGACCGGCACGTGATCCGCCATGCCCACCGCCGTGATGACCGAGTCCAGGCTGAAGACGATGTCGAGGATGGCGATCTGGATCAGGGTGCTGATAAAGCCGGAGGCGGCCGTGCTCACGCTCTCGGGCTCGGCGGCCCCCTCCAGGGTGGCGTGGATCTCGTGGGCACTTTTGCCGATAAGGAACAGGCCTCCCAGCAACAGGATGAGATCGCGGCCCGAGATGGCCTCGCCCAGCACGGTGAACAGCGGCTCGGTGAGACGCATCACCCAGGCGAGCGATAGCAGCAGCAGGATGCGGGTGCCCATGGCAAGCGCCAGCCCCAGGATCCGCGCCTTCTGGCGCTGGGCTTCCGGCAGACGGCCGACCAGGATGGAGATGAAGATGATGTTGTCGATGCCGAGCACGATCTCGAGCAGGGTCAGGGTGGCGAGCGCGACCCAGGCAGAGGGGTCCAGAACCCATTCCAGCATGATGAAACCTTGGTTGAACTTTGGTTGAGGGTTGAAACTGCGCATTCTAGCAGGGGGTTATGGCTTGTCCCAGTGGCTGGAAAAGATAAAAATGGCGACCATCCAACGGGAGGGACATATGTTTCGTTTAGGACTCATCATCAATCCGGTCGCCGGCATCGGTGGCTCGGTCGGTCTCAAGGGCAGTGACGGCATGGTGGCCGAGGCGCTGGCCCGTGGCGCCGTGCCCAAGGCTTGCGAGCGGGCTCGTCAGGCGCTGCTGCCACTGTGTGAACTGGCGGAGCGTTTCGAGCTGCTGACGGTGGCAGGGGAGATGGGAGCCGGGCTTGCCGGCGAGCTCGGTCTGCCCTGTCGCATCGTCTACCAGCCCGCCACTGTGCCCACCACGGCGGCCGATACCCGCGCGGCGGCGCTGGCGCTGCGCGAGGCCGGCGTCGATCTGCTGCTGTTTGCCGGCGGTGACGGCACGGCGCGCGACATCTGTGCGGCGGTGGGGGAGTCGTGCCATGTGCTGGGGATCCCGGCCGGCTGCAAGATCCACTCCGGGGTGTACGGGGTGACCCCCGCCGCCAGCGGCCGGGTGGCGGCCAGGATGATCGCAGGCGAACTGCTGAGTCTGGTGGATGCCGAGGTGATGGACATCGACGAGGAGGCGTTTCGCGCCGGCAAGGTGCGCGCCCGCCACTATGGCCAGCTGCAGGTGCCCGGCGATCTGCGCTACGTGCAGGCGGTCAAGCAGGGGGGACGGGAGTCCGAAGAGCTGGTGCTGGCGGACATCGCCGCCGGTGTGGTCGAACAGATGGAGCCCGATACCCTCTATCTGATGGGCTCCGGCAGCACGGTGGCGGCCTGCATGGCGGAGCTGGGTCTGGAAAATACCCTGCTCGGTGTGGATCTGGTGGAAAATGGCCGGCTTATCGGGCAGGATCTCTGCGCCGCCGAGATCCTGACCCGGATCCGCGGTCGTCGCTGCCGGCTGATCATCACCCTGATCGGCGGTCAGGGACATCTGTTCGGGCGCGGAAATCAGCAACTGAGTCCAGAGGTGATCCGGGCCGTCGGGCGGGACCAGATCCAGGTCCTGGCCACCAAAGCCAAGCTGGCAGCCCTCGATGGCCGTCCGCTGCTGGTGGATACCGATGATCCGGCGCTGAACCGGTCGTTAAGTGGTTATCTGCGGATCACCACGGGATACAAGGATCAGGTCATCTACCCGGTGGCCAACCCGGAATAGGACATCAAGGATGCGGCTGGCCTGGCGCCAGAGAGCCGCGATCAACCGGATCGCGGTTCCACTCCCCCGAATTATTTTGCCGGCAATCCCGGAAAATGAGGCTGCGTTAAATGACGATTCATGAATTTGAGCACAAGTTGTTGGGACTGATAGACAGCATGGTGGCCACGGCGACCGATGACGAGCTGTTTGCCGGGGGCTACCTGCGCGGCCACATCTCGCTGGCGGTGGCGCGGGCCGAGCTGGAAGGCAAGACCCTGGTGCGGGATGTAAAGAGCTATGTGCTGCGCAGCCTGAACGAGGCCATTTTGCAGGGTGAACTCTCGGAAGAGGATGAGAAGCTGGTGCAGGCGATGTGGATTCGTTTGCAACAACAGGCAGAAGCTTGATCGGTTACACAGTTCAAACAGAAGTTTAAGTTTATTCTTCCCTGAGGTTAGTGAAAGGTTAATAATAAGTTTCGCCTTTTGTTTCAGGGATTAAACTATGGCTTCCTCCTCGCGTATTGCCAATAAACTGCCGCTCGAAATGCTCTATCACTGGGAGCGGCAGTCTCCTGACAGAGTCTATCTGCGTCAAACCATCAACCGAGAATACGTGGACTTCACCTGGGGCGAAGTGGCCGACGAGGCCCGCCGCATGGTGACGGCACTGCGTCAACTGGGGCTGGTGGCCGGCGACAAGGTGGCACTGCTTTCCAAGAACTGCGCCCAGTGGTTCATCGCCGATCTCGCCATGCAGATGGGGCAGTACGTGAGCGTGCCCATCTACCCCACCGCCAACGTCGATACCATCGAATACGTGCTGCGCCACAGCGAGGCCAAGGCCATTTTCGTCGGCAAGCTCGATGACTGGAAGAGCCAGGAGGCGGGGGTGCCCGCCGATCTGCTGCGCATTGCCTTTCCCTATGACACTATGCCGGCGGCCCACCAGTGGGACGAACTGCTGGATCGCCACGAACCGATCCCGGACAGCCCGGTGCAGGCGCCGGACGCCCTGCTGAGCCTGGTCTACACCTCCGGCAGCACCGGCAAGCCGAAAGGGGCCATGCTGAGCGTCGAACGTTACGCCTGGTCGTGCGAGAAGTTGGTGGAGACGGTGGGCCTGACCCAGTCCGACCGCGGTTTTTCCTATCTGCCGCTCGCCCACATCACAGAGCGGGTCTACATCTACGGCGGCAGCCTCTACGGCGGCGCCACCATCGCCTTTCCCGAGTCCCTCGATACCTTCATCGAGGACGTCAAACGCTGCCGTCCCACCGTGTTCATCTCGGTGCCGCGGCTGTGGGCCATGTTCCGCATCAAGATCCTCGAGAAGCTGCCTCAGCAGAAGCTGGCGCTGCTGCTCAAGATCCCCTTCGTCTCGGGCCTCATCAAGCGCAAGCTGCAAAAGGGGCTGGGGCTGGATCAGGCGCGGGTACTTGGCTGCGGCTCGGCGCCGGTGTCGCCGGCCCTGCTTGAGTGGTACCTGAGCATCGGCCTTCAGGTGACCGAAGCCTGGGGCATGACCGAAAACCACGCCTACTCCACCATCAACTACCCGTTTAGGGCCGACAAGATAGGCACGGTCGGCAAGGCAGGGATCGGGGTCAACATCAAGATCTCCGACGAGGGGGAGATCCTCTGTCGCTGCGAGGGCATGATGCTGGGCTACTACAAGGATCCCGAGCACAGCCGCGAGGCCATCGATGAAGAGGGCTGGCTGCACACCGGCGACATGGGCAAGCTGGATCGGGAGGGCTACCTCACCATCACCGGCCGCATGAAGGACGTGTTCAAGACCGCCAAGGGCAAGTATGTGGCGCCGGTGCCCATCGAGGGGCTGCTGGGCCAGGAGCCCATCATCGAGCAGCTGTGCGTGATCGGCTACGGTATGCCGCAGCCGGTGGCGCTGGTGCAGCTGGCTGAACACGCCATGAAGGGGGATCGCAGTCAGGTCAATGCCCAGCTGGAGGCGGCCCGCAACCGGGTCAACGAACAGCTGGAGTCCCATGCCAAAATTCGTGGCATCCTGGTGGTGAAGAGCCCCTGGAACATCGAGAACGGGGTGCTGACGCCCACCATGAAGATCCGCCGCCACCTGCTGGAGCAGAAGTACGCGAACCTGGGGGACGCCTGGTCCTCCTCCCAGAGCATCGTCTGGGAGTCCTGACGGGGATCAGCTGATCACCGCAAAGCAACAAGGGGAGCCACTGGCTCCCCTTGTTGTTTCAGGCCATGGCCGATCAGACCGCCTGATACTCCAGTTCGACCGAACCGAGCGCCTTGAGGGTGGCGCGGGCGGAGTCCTGCTGGCTGATCTGGCCATCCTTGCTCTCCAGCAGCACGGCGCGGCGGATGGTGGCGAGATCCTCGCCGCCCAGCACCGCATGGGCGCAGGCCATCTGCATCGGCGGCAGGCTGGGGTTGAAGGCGGCGTTTTCGGCGTAGCGGCCGCAGAAGATGCGACCGTCGGCGAACTGCAGTGCCACTGCGGCATAACCCTGGCTGTAGGGGGCGTAGCTCTGGCGGGCGGCGGCCAGCGCGGCCTGCCACAGCGGATCATCGCTCTCAAGCTGGAGCTCGTCGTGGGACTGCGGGCTCATCAGGGCGTCCGTGATGTCCAGATCCGCCGGGCCGAACGAGTGGGGCAGGAAGGATTGCAGCGCGCTCAAGTCGTCCGGCAGGGAGACCTTGAGGGTCTTGGCGGTGCTCAGCTCGTTCATGAACTGGCGGCAGTGTCCGCAGGGAGTGTAGTTGACGGTGATCTCGGAGATGCCGGTCTCGCCGCCCAGCCAGGCGTTGGAGATGGCGGACTGCTCGGCATGCACCGAGTGGAACAGTCCCTGGCCGGCGAACTCCATGTTGGCGCCGAAATACCAGTTGCCGCTCAGGCCGCAGGCGATGGCGCCGACGAAGAACTTGGAGATGGGGGCCACCGAGCAGGCGGCGGCCAGCGGCAGCAGGGCCAGGCGCAGGGCGCGATCGTCAAGACCGGTAGCGGCTTTCAGGGTCGCGACCTGATCAGCGGTGAAGCGGGCCTGGAAGTCATCGCCCAGCATGGGCAGCAGGGCTGCCTTGAGCGGAGCGGACAGGGTATCGAGTGGCTTGGCAAAACGGGGATGCATAGTGTGTCCTCAAAGGCCAATTGGGGGGCCATTGTAGGGAGCAAGCTCGGCTAAATGTGTGAGCGTGCTCACGCCCTGACGGGCAAACGGAGGGGGATGTTAATGGAAACGTTTGTCTTGTGCAAATTGTGCGGCAGGTCGCACATCGGCGGGCCCGCAGGCCCGCCGCAGCGGAAAAGGGTGCGCTTCAGCTCAACCAGTGGTAAATGGCAAACAGCAGGGGGGCCACGGCGGCGGTGAGGATGCCGCATACCACCATGGCCAGCGAGGCAAAGGCGCCCTGGGTGATGCCCTGCTCGGCGGAGGTGGCGGTGCCGATGGCGTGGGCACAGGCCCCCATGGCCAGCCCCTGGGCTTCGGGGTCGGTGACCCGCATCAGCCTGAGCAGGGGGAAGCCCACCAGGGCGCCGACGATCCCGACTACCACCACCACGGCGGCGGCGATGGCAGGAATGCCGCCGAGGGACTGGCTGACGCTCATGGCGAGCGGGGTGGTGATGGATTTGGTGGCGAGCGAGGCCAGCAGTGCCGGATCGGCGCCCATGAAATGACCGACTGCCAGGGTAGTGCAGACCGAGATCAGGACCGAGCTCAGGGTGCAGATCAGGATGGGTTTGAGCCTGGCCTGGATCTGGCGGGCCTGCTGATAGAGGGGCAGCGCCAGCGCCACCACCGCCGGCTCCAGCAGCGCCGTGATGGGGCGGGTGCCGCTCTCGTACTGCTCTAGCGGCAGATCGAACCAGAGCAGCAGGCCGATGATGACGGCGGTGGGCACCAGCACCGGGTTGATGATGGGCCAGGGCAGCTTGCGATAGAGGGCCCGGGTGGCGAAGTAGAGCGCCAGGGTCAAGGGAATGGCCAGCCAGAAGATCATCTGTTCATCCTCTGGTAGAGGCGGCCGACGGTGCCGAGGATCAGCACGATCCCGAGCACGATGCAGAGCATGATGAGGCCGAAGGATTGGCGCAGCGGCTCCAGCCAGGCCACCAGCCCGACCGCCACCGGCACGAACAAGACCCCCATGTGGCGCAGCAGCAGGCCGGCGCCCTGCTCGACCCAGTGCAGTTTCACCAGTTGCAGGGAGAGCAGCACGAACAGCAGCAGCATGCCGATGATGCTGCCGGGAAAGGCGAACGGCAGGATGGCTGCCAGGGTTTTGCCCGCCAGCAGGCAGGCGACGATGACCAGAAAGTCACGAAGGTACAGCAAGGCACGTTGCGCGATCACAGGAGCCCCATCTTGGTAACGGTGAACTAAGTAATTCGCCAGTCTACCAGAGAGACAGGGTCGCGGCATTAAAACAATAACAGCTGAAATCAGTTCGTTTGAGGCTGATTTCATTGAGGATTTTCAGATAGAACCCTTTTCGAACCACAAGGAGTCGCCATGACATCTCTCTTGTCCCGCCTGCGTCAGCTGGCGGACGACCACCATCTCCCCCCTTCGTTGCTGCAAACCCGCCAGTGGGAAGGCCCCCTGTGCCGGGTGCGGCTCGACAACACCGGCAGCAGCGAGGCCCGGGTCGGGCACTGGACGCTGTTTGACGGCAAACTCGGCCTCTCGCCCGCGAGCGCCATCTACGGCGAAGGCTTCCAGATGCTGGCCCAGACCATGGGCAGCTGGCAAGCGCCGCAGCCGGTCGGCCGTTGCCCCGATGCCGGCGTCTATCGCATCACCGACGATCAGGGCTATCACACGGTGCACAACCTGCTGCTGGTGGAGCACGACAGGGGCTGGCTGCTGCTCGCCTTTGCCAGCTGCCAGCGCTTTGGCGGGGAGTTTCGGCTCTACCCCGATGGCCGGCTGCAGATCCTGATGAACGGCGAGGGGCGTGCGCTCCCGGCCGGCCAGTTCTGGCAGAGCGAGGCGCTGCTCTGCCTTGAAGGAAAAGATCGGGAGGCGCTGTTGGCCGAGCTGGCGCAGCGGATCGAGGCCGAGCATGGCTCGCTGATTGGCCAGGTCGGCGAACGCCCCAGCGGTTGGTGCTCCTGGTATCACTACTACGCGGACGTGAGCGCCGCCGACATTCGCGAGAACCTGCAGGTGCGTGCCGAGCGTTTCCCGGCGCTGCGCTACGTGCAGCTTGACGACGGTTATCAGGCCAAGATAGGCGACTGGCTCACCCCGTCGGCCAAGTTCGAGCAGGGGGTGGCATCCCTGGCCGCCGAGATCAAAGACGCTGGCTGCGAGCCGGCGCTCTGGGTCGCACCCTTTATCGCCGAGCCCGGCTCCCAGGTGTTTCAGGATCACCCCGACTGGTTCGTGAAGGGGGAGGACGGGCTGCCGCTGCCCTCAGAGCGGGTTACCTACGGCGGCTGGCGCTGTACCCCCTGGTACGTGCTGGATGGCACCCACCCCGAGGTGCAGGCTCACCTCGAGCAGGTGTTTCGTACCCTGCGCGAGCAGTGGGGCATCCACTACTTCAAGCTCGACGCCAACTTCTGGGGCGCCATCCACGGCGGCCGCTTCCATGACTCTTCCGCCACCCGGGTCGAGGCTTACCGGCGCGGCATGGCCGCCATCCTGCGCGGGGCGGGCGAGGGGGCCTTCCTGCTCGGTTGCAACGCGCCCATCTGGCCAAGCCTTGGCCTGGTGCACGGCATGCGGGTGAGCGATGACGTGGAGCGCCACGGCCATCGCTATCGCCAGATCGCCCGCGAGGCGTTCTGCCGCGCCTGGCAAAATGACAAGCTCTGGGCCCTCGACCCCGACTGCATCTGCCTGCGGGATCTGCCGAGCCAGCAGGCGAGCCCTGCCGAGTACCGCTTTCATCTGGCAGCGCTGGTGGCAAGCTGCGGCATGATGCTGGCCGGGGACAGGCTGCAGGATCTTGACGAGGAACAGGCAGCGCAGCTGCGCAAGCTGCTCGAGCTCTGCGCGGCGCGCGCCCCTTGCGCCCGTTTCGAGTCGATGGACTTTGCCTGCGGCGAGGTGAGCCTGCCCGAGGGCGGTACCCTGCTCTGTCTCTTCAACTGGGAGGCACAGCCTCAGGAGTTTTTGCTGCCGGCGGGTGGCGAGGATTTTTGGGAAGAGGGGGCCGTCGGTACCGCGCTCACCCTGCAGGGGGGCGAGGGGCGGGTGATCCGCTACCGCTGAGCAGGCTGGCAATCATGATTCAGGCTCCCACGGGAGCCTGAATTTATTGCGAAAGAGGGCTGCTGGCCTTGAGTCAGTAACGCCACTCGAAGCCGATGGCGTAGTTGGCGGCGCCATAGCCCGGGATCTCGTTGCTGGAGAGCAGGGCCTTGAAGGTGAGCTGCGCCGTGAGCGGAATGCCGAGCCCCATGCCGAGGGCTACCTCGTCGTTGGTGTTGCCCATCATGTCGGCCCGGATCATCCGATAGAGCGACATGTCCTGGCTCATGTGCACATAGCTCTGGGAGGCGCGGTTGTAGAGCTGGCCGAATACCTCCAGCTGAAAACCGGCCTGGGGAGTGATGGCCAATGGCACGCCGACGAAGTTGTAGAGATCGGAGCGGTTGAAATAGCTGTTGGTGATCTGGGGGGTGAAATCGGTCTGCCGATAGAGGCGACTGAAGTTGCTCTCGATCAGCTCATAGGTCTGCTGCGGCAATTGCAGCAGGTAGTCGGGGATATCAAAGCGCACACCCGCCATGCTGGTCGATGGCAGCAGGGCGCAGATGAGCAAACCAAAACCGGATAATCCTGAACGCATCGGATGAGGCATCCCCAAGGGTCGATAGGCCAACCGGCCGTTAGTGCAATGTTAGCGCACAAATAATTGAAACATCAGGAGTCTTTGCTCCCCTTCCCATTATGTCGCGGGGCGGGGGAGCGTACAGTCATTTAACCGTGAGGCGGGTCACATCTCACAGATTTTCGAGGTAGTGATAGAGGCTCTTGAGGATGGAAAAGTTCCGATCGTTCCCCTGATTCTGCTCAGCCAGCGCCTCGAGGCGTGGCACATAGTCGGGCAGACGGCGGCTGAAGTAGTCGCTGCAGTGCAGGCGCCAGCGCTTCTGCTCCGTTTCGCTCAAAGTGTGCGGCCAGTTGCGGGCGCGGTAGCGGAACAGCATCTCCGGCAGACGTGGATCCGTGAAGGCAAACTCCCGCTCGCCCAGCAGATCTGCCGGGGTGGCGCGCACCAGATCCATGGTGGACTTGTCGCCGTGACCGAAGAAGCCGGCGTAGAGCTGGGTATCCGGATCGCCGTCATTGTTGCCGGCAAACTCCTGATTGAACACCTCCACCAGTTTTTCCCGCACTTCGGGGTGGGCGCGCAGCAGATCCAGGCTCTTGCGGCACTGAGCCCGGTCGATGCCCAGCTGGTCCGCCCGCTCCGGCGTCAGGGTGGCGGCCGGCGCCAGCACCGGGCACTTGTTGATGTGCACCAGCTTCACCGGAATGCCGGCCAGATCCCCCAGCTCCTCTTTCTTGGTGTAGAGGCGCTCGCGGATCTCCTCGCTGGTGAGTTCGATGAGCGGGGTGGGGTCGCGGGTGAGATCCACCATGATCACCGCGTTCTGGTTGCTGGGGTGCCAGGCGAGCGGCGACACCCAGCTTGCGCACCCCTGCCAGGGGGAGAACATGCCGGAGACGTGTACCAGCGGCTTCATGGTGACCACGTCGATGAGGGCCTTCACCTTGTTCTTGTTGCGAAGATCAAAGAGATAATCGAACAGCTTGGGCTGGGCCTTTTTCACCAGCCTGGCCATCTCGATGGTGGCCAGCACATCCGAGAGCGCATCGTGGGCGTTGGCGTGGGCCACGCCGTTGGCCACCGTCAGCTTCTCCAGCTTGAAGCTCGGCTTGCCCTCTTCGTCAAACGCCCACTCGATCCCCTCCGGGCGCAGGGCGTAGCAGGCCCGCAGCATGTCGAGGATGTCCCAGCGGGAGTTGCCGTTTTGCCAGGCGTAGGCATAGGGGTCATAGAAGTTGCGATAGAGGGTGTAGCGGGTCACCTCGTCATCGAAGCGGATGCTGTTGTAGCCAAGTACGCAGGTGCCCGGGGTGGCGAACTGCTCGTGGATCTGACGGATGAAATCCGCCTCGCACAGCCCGTCCTTCATCGCTTTTTGCGGCGTGATGCCGGTAATGAGGCACGCCTCCGGTTCCGGCAGATAGTCCGCCGGCGGCTTGCAATAGATGACCAGCGGCTCGCCGATGAGGTTGAAATCCGCATCGGTGCGAATGCCGGCAAACTGCGCCGGTCTGTCCCTGGCCGGGCTGATGCCGAAGGTCTCGTAGTCGTGGAAGTAGAAGGTCGGCTCGCTGCCGGCGTGTGCTGTTTTGCTCATGTTGCTCGAGAGGGATATCCGATGACGGCGGCGCCTGGCGCCTGGGTGGGGGTGCCATGCACCTCGGTTGCCTGCATGGTAAACCATAGCGCAGGCAGAGCGAAGGGCAGTCGTCGTGGTTGGCTGTTTATTGGCCGCGGCAGGTTGGCCAGCCCGGTGAGATGAGCAACGCCATGATCTTCTAAGACAAAGGCATGTCTCAACGGTTTCTTCTGGCCGCGCCCGCCAGTGTGCCGGACATCGAGGATGGATGCCCGGCCTGGTGATCGCGGCCGGGCATGGCAGGTTACTCCTCATCGATGGCGGCGAATCGAGCCACCAGATAGTCGATCAGCGCCCGTACAGAGGGGAGCAGGCCGCGCCGGGAGGGGAACACGGCGTGGATGAGTTCGGGCTTCGGCTCCCAGGCGGGCACCACCTTGACCAGGGTGGCGGCATCGAGCTGCTCCCGCACCATCAACAGCGGCAACTGCACCACGCCGATCCCGACCAGCGCGGCACTGCGCAGGGCCACCATGTCGGTGGTGACGAAACGGGGTTGGTGGGCGAGCTCGACATGGGCCCCCTGCGGCCCGAACAGCGACCAGATATAGTGCTGCCGTGGCGCTCCCAGCCCCATGCTGGGCCAGCCGTACAGATCCGCCGGTGCGGCGGGCAAGCCCCGTTGTGCTATCAGTGCCGGGCTGGCCACCAGGCACTGGCGACGCTGCGCCAGTGTCCGGATCACCAGTTCGCTGTCCTGCAGCGGTGGCGGTCTGACCCGGATCGCCACATCGACTCCTTCGGCGATGGGGTCGACCCGCCGATTGGTCCCTTCCAGCTCGATCCTGATCTGCGGGTGACGGGCCATGAAATCCGCCAGCATGGGGCCGATATGGGTATGCAGCAGGGCAATGGGGCAGCTCATGCGGATGAGACCACAGGGCTCGGTTCGGGTCATCTCGATGGCAGCCTGCGCCGCCTCGGCCTCCACCAGCATCCCCTTGCAGTGTTCGTAATAGGTACGGCCCAGCTCGGTCACCGCAAACTGGCGGGTCGAGCGCTGGAGCAGCCGCACGCCGAGCCGCTCTTCAAGCTGTGCTATCCGGCGGCTGAGGCGGGATTTGGGCATGCCGATGGCGCGGCCAGCGGGGGCAAAGCCGCCGTGATCCACCACCTGGACGAAGTAGTAGAGATCGTTCAGATCCTGCATAGGGTGCTCTCATCGTTCCAAAAATAGGACGCTGATGCCCAATTTAGCAGTCTACCCACCTGTTCGTCTCGAAACTATGCTGTCTCCAGTGTTCAATTCCACCGGATATGTCAGGAGCGACAGATGAAAAAGATCCTCGGTGTTTACAGCGCCCCCCGTCCTCACTGGGTGGGCGACGGCTTTCCCGTACGCTCCCTCTTCTCCTACAGCAGCCATGGCAAGCAGTTGAGCCCATTTCTGCTGCTCGACTATGCCGGCCCGACCAACTTCACGCCGAGCAGCCGGCCGCGCGGAGTGGGTGAACATCCCCATCGCGGTTTCGAGACGGTAACTATCGTCTACAAGGGCGAAGTGGCGCACCGGGATTCGACCGGTCGGGGCGGCGTGATAGGCCCGGGTGACGTGCAGTGGATGACCGCCGGCGCGGGTATCTTGCACGAGGAATTTCATGCCCCGGCCTTCAGCGAGTCAGGCGGTGAACTCGAGATGGTGCAGCTGTGGGTGAATCTGCCGAGCAGCCACAAGATGACGCCGCCCGGTTACCAGCCCATCCTGGCACGAGATATTCCGACGGTGGCGCTTGCCGACGACGCGGGGTCGGTACGGGTTATCGCTGGCGAGTTTGAGGGAGTCCGTGGTCCGGCCCATACCTTCAGTCCGCTGCATGTCTGGGATCTGCGTCTGGTGCAGGGCAGCGTCAGCACACTCGAGTTGCCCGAAGGCTGGACCGGCGCGCTCATCGTGTTGAAGGGTTCGGTGCAGGTCAGCGGCAGTGCCATCGCCCGGGAGGCGCAGATGGTGGTGTTAGAGAGAGCGGGGCAGCAGGTGGTGATCGAGGCAAACAGCGACGCCACTGTGTTGCTGCTGAGCGGCGAGCCCATCGAGGAGCCCATCGTGGGGCACGGCCCCTTCGTGATGAACAGCCATGAGGAGATAGTGCAGGCTATTGATGACTTCAACAGCGGCAGATTCGGCGTGATGCCGGAGTGATAAACAAGGCCCTCGCAGAAGGGCCTTGTTTTTATTGTGCTGCGGATCAGCGCTGACGGGCCTTGAACCTGGGGTTGCTCTTGCAGATCACGAACAGCTTGCCGCGGCGGCGGACGATCTGGCAATCGGGGTGGCGCGACTTGGCTGATTTGAGGGAGGAGAGGACTTTCATGACTGGGCTTTTCCTTTGTTGAAGAACTGACCGAAACGCTGGCCGAAGCGGGCGACCTGACCCTCCTTGCTGACCTGCTTCTGCTTGCCGGTATAGAAGGGGTGTGACGCACTGGAAACATCCAGTGTTACATAGGGGTAGGTATTGCCGTCTTCCCACAGCTTGGTGCGATCGGTCTTGAGGGTGGAACCCACCAGAAAATAGGTGTTGGCGGTCAGGTCGTGGAACAGAACCTGACGGTACTCGGGGTGAATGTCTGGACGCATGATGGTTCGCTCTGTGTGATTTAATGTTATGTTATAACAATAAAATCATGCCTCCGTTGAGAATCAATATCAACAACTTTTTGCACGGCATCAGGGTTGAGCGAGGAGAATGAAGTTGCCGCGTTGCGCCGTTTGCTCGGTTGACCGCTTGAATAGACAGCCAATTGCATCAGGGGAGAAGGTCTTGCAGGAAAGAGTTTTTGGTCAGCCGCTGGCGCCCTCTTTACTTTTGATTTTTACTGTATAAAAATACAGTAAAAATCATGGAGAAGTATCCTATGCGTCTGGAAATCATCATCGACAAGAAACATCAGGTGCCCACCTCGACCATGGAGGCGCTGCGCCAGGAGCTGCTCAAGCAGCTGGGCGAGAAGTTCCCCGACCTGCATGTTCGCGTCGCCCCTGGCAGTGCCATGGCGTTGACCGTCAGCCGGGCCAGCAAGGAGGATAAGGAGCTGGCGGAAGCCATGGTGCAGGAGGTGTGGGAGAACGCCGATAGCTGGATGCCGGAGAGTGCAGCCTCCTGAGCCAGGCGTCGAGCATATGAAAATTGGATAGACAGAAAAAACGCAGCCATGGCTGCGTTTTTTGTTTTCGCGGGATGGAGCCCGTGCTTGTCGTGCTCTCTGCCCTTAATCCTTAATCCTCAAAACTCAAAACTCAAAACTCAAAACTCAAAACTCAAAACTCAAAACTCAAAACTCAAAACTCAAAACTCAAAACTCAAAACTCAAAACTCAAAACTCAAAACTCAAAACTCAAAACTCAAAACTCAAAACTCAAAACTCAAAACTCAGAACTCAGAACAGGCAGCAAGTGTTAGAGCCCGGCCCAGCGTTTGAGGCTGTTGACCTGTACCCGCTGATCGGCCTGGGCAATGTCACCGCTGGCCCGCAGTGCCTTGAGGGCGATGGGAAGGGCGGCGCGCACTTCGCTGGCCGTCATGCCGGCCTGCAGGGCCGAGTGATAGGCGAGCTTGAGCAGCACGTAATCGAGCCCGGTCGGAAAGCTGTCGATGCTGTTGTCGTTGAAGATGGAGGGAAACACCTTGTCCGAATCGTTGGGCAGCCCCATCACCTGAGTGAGCTCCTCCACCACGCAGTCGAGGAAGCGCCCCTTGGCCCGGCTGTAATCCACCGGAATGATGATGGTGGCGCGGGCCATCTCGCGGCGGGTATTGGTGGTGAAGTTGGCCATGCAGAGCCCCTCCTTGAGCGCCGTCTTGACGGAGGCATCCTGCCCCATGGTGCGCTTGGCCCAGCTCGCCATCTTGGCGCGCTCGGTCATGATCAGGGTGATGTTGGGCCGCTCATCTACCAGCGTAATGGGGCGGCCTATGATGCCGGCCAGATGCTGGCTCTGCACCCTTACCACCTCGCTTTGCAGCGCCTTGTCGCCAAACTCGTTGACCAGCTTGAGCCGGATGGGCTGCTCCCAGCGGGAGAAGCGCACGTTCTGTTCGTGGCCGTACTCCCGCTTCATGGCGATCTCAAAGAAGCTTGCGGTGAGATAGGCATCGCTCTGCCAGCGTTCGGCCGCCGAGAGGGAAGGGCTCAGCAAGAGTGTCGCCATCAACCAGCGGGCAAGTGGTCGGCGCAACGGGATCATGTCTCCTCCTTGAAACCTGCGATGGGTCAGCGTGCGGCACGCTCGAGATCGCGCCAGGTGAGCCAGAGCCTCAGATCAAACTCCAGTTGATGATAGTCCGGCTCCATATGCTGACAGAGCTGATAGAAGCTCTTGTTGTGATCCTTCTCTTTCAGGTGGGCCAGCTCATGCACCACGATCATCTTCAGAAAGGCCGGGTGGGCCTCCTTGAACAGGGCGGCGATGCGGATCTCGTTCTTGGCCTTGAGCTTGCTGCCTTGCACCCGGCTCACATAGGTGTGCAGACCGAGGGCATCCTTGATCACGTTGATCTTGCCGTCGAAGATCACCTTGGAAAGCGGCGCCGAGCTCTTCAGGTAGCGGTTCTTCAGCTCCATGGTGTAGGCGAGCAGCGCCTTGTCGCTCTGGATGAGGTGGGTCTCAGGATAGCGCCTGGCCAGCCCCTCCCCGAGCTTGCCCGCCGCGATCAGCTGTTGCACCTGGGCCTTGAGGGGCTCGGGGTAGCCATCGAGATAGGTCAGTTCCGCCATGTCTGCATTACTCAATACATCAAAAGAGCGCCATTGTAGTCAGCGCGTCGCCGCTTGCCTACCGTTTCGGGCCGGGCCTGCCTCACCGCAATGAAAAGGCCGTCATCGCGGGATGACGGCCCTGTTCGCTCAAGGGGGCTCAGCGCCTGCGATAGAGACCCGGCTCCACCTCTTCATACTGGCTCACCAGATATTGATAGAAGGCGAGACTGGAGGGGGAGCTGGGCTTCTTGAGCTCATAGGCCACCCGATCCGGCTTGGCGATGATGAACTTGGGACTCTGGCGCTTGAGGTCGGCCAGCACCCGTTCACGCACGTCGTAGGGTGGGTTGACGTTGGCAAAGAACAGGTAGGCGGAGGCCGGCTGGCGATCGGTCCAGAGGTAATATTGGGGCTGGATGCCATCCACCCAGATCTTGTCGGTGGGGGTGCTTTCGGCCAGGATCCGGTCGACCCGTACCTGGGCCGGTGGGTTGAAGGGTCTGCCTTTCTGGCTGCCTTCCCAGGCGTTGTTGAGCATCAGGGCCAGCATGGCGAGCGAGGCGAGCCAGGGGGTGGCGCTGCGCACGTCCCAGGCGCGCCACAGGGGCACCAGAATGAGCACCGGCAGGGCCCACAGCAGGCTGTTGCCGAGCACTTCACGCACCCGTTCCAGTGACCACTCCTTGGTGCTCCAGCCGTAACCGAGCTGTTGGGCCAGCAGCCAGCTGGCGGTCAGCACCACCAGCGAGATGCAGAGCAGACCGAGGGCATCGGCTTGCTGTTCGCTGCGATCCAGCAGGCAGGCAAGCGGCAGCAGGGCCAGCTGCAGATAGAGCACGTCGTAGTGATCGAACACGTGGCCGGAGACCGAGTTGGCGATCAGGGTGAAGATGACCCCAAACAGGGTGGCGCACAACACAGGCAGGTACCACTCCTGGCGCCGGCTCATCATCAGCACGATGAAGGCGGGCAACAGCATGATGAGGCCGGTGCGCAGCAGGCCGACGCTGCCCACATCCGGCGAGAAGCCGTTGCCGTAGCTCCCCTCGAAGAAGATGTCGAAGGCGTAGTATTTGAATTCGGCCAGCAGGTTGTGGTGCTGGAAATAGGCCAGCAGCGGACCGCCGACGAGCATCAGCCCCAGCAGGCTGGAGCAGAGCAGGGAGAGGGCACAGCGCCACTGCTCGCGCAGGCACCAGTGGCAGAACAGCACCAGATACCAGGCACCCCAGAAGGCGCCGTTGTTGGTGCGCATCCAGGCGACGATGGCAAAGGTGAGCGCGGCCACCAGCGCCGGTCCCCAGCTGCAGCGCTTGTCCAGCAGCATGGTGATGAAGGCCCACTGGGCGATGAGGGCCAGATGGAAGGTCCAGTCCTCGGTCATGTTGCCGTAGTAATAGCGGGTGCCATAGAGCGCCAGCACCGCCAGCATGCTGCCGAGCCGGGCCCGCAATGAGAGGCCGAGCTGACCGAAGGCCTGCCAGCTGGCCATCAGCCCCAGCCAGCAGAGCGCCCATTCCAGCAACCAGATCCCGAAGAAGCCGCCGAGGCCGTAGCCGAAGGCATCGAGGGCGAAGATCATGGGGCCCTTGATGTCGATCATGTCCCGATAGAGCACGCCCCCCTCGCTCCACATCTTGCCCATCACGGCAAACAGTGAGGCGTCGAAGCCCGGCGCCATGCCGTGGAACAGCGGGTTGCGCAGGCAGAACAGCAAGGCCAGCAAACCGGTGAGCAGGATCACCAGCGGCCGCAGGCCCGGATTGACGCGAGGAGGAGTAAAACGGATGGCATGATTCATGGGTGACCTGTTCCTGCTGGGAAGTCTCGAAAGCGGGCCTATCTTGCCGAGCCTGACCACACGATGCAATGGGCCAGGGGAATGTGCTTGAAATAATTTGCAAAAGTGCCGCTTTACGACAAGAAAGCGGCACGTTTTATGGCGTACGGGGACAAAGGGCAAAGCCGAGTCCGGCTTTCGCCCCGGCTGGCGGGGGATCAGCCGGCGGTCGGCCCCTGATACTCCACCCGCGCCGGCATGGCGGTGAGCGCCGGCAGATAGCGGGCCCAGCGGATGAAGGCATCCGCCAGGGTGATGCCGAGCTCCTGATTGTGCTGGGTCAGGGTGCGGGCCAGCGCTGTGTAGCCCTCCTTGCCGGAGGCGGTGTAGGCGCTGGAGACCCCCCGATAGATGGCGTCGGCGTCGACCGCTTGCCACTCATCAGGCGCACGCTCCCACTCCAGCCGGGTGATCCGGCGCCCCTTGGGTTGGTCCGCCTGATAACAGAAGCGCACGCCGGCGGTATAGGGGAAGCTGCCGCTGCCATTGCCCGTCACGCCGTTGTTGGTGGCGTTGTCGATGGCCCCCTCCAGCGCCTCGGCCAGTTCATGGCCGTGCACCCGATAGAGGGTGAGCGGGATGGCGAATGGCAGCAGGCGGCCGGCGATGTCTGCTTCGCTGAGCGGCCCGGGTTCGAGGGAGCAGCGCACCCCGCCGGCGTTGTGCAGGGCGAAGTCCACCTGACCGACCTGCTCGCGGGCGCTGGCCAGCATGGCGCTCGCCACCAGGGGGGCGACCTGGCTGCCGGCCGGTAGGTTGGCATCGGGCAGCCGCTGGTGGTGCAGCGGCTCGTCAAGGCGGGTCACGATGCGCTGGGTCATGGTCTCCAGCTCGGGCCGGTAGCGCTTGGTCAGATGCTGTTCCAGTTCGGGGTCGGGGTCACAGAAGGTGAGCCCGGCCGGCGGATTGCCGGCAAAGGGCCAGGGCTGCCAGGGTAGCCACTCCAGCTGGCCGCGGCTGCGCTCAACCCGGCCGCGCTGGTCAAAGGTCAGCTCGCACACCCCGAGGCAGAGGGCGCTGTGGGCGGCGTGCAGGACGGCCACCCCGTTCACCATCAGCGGGTAGCTGCCTTCGCTGTCGAGCCCGAGCGGCGCCAGCTCCCCCAGCAGGCTGTGGGTGTGGCCACCGATGATGAGGCTGAGCTCGGGGAAACGCTCGGCGAGCCGTTTGTCCTGCTCGAGCCCCAGGTGGCTGAGCAGGATGATGTGCTGAATGCCGGCGGCCTTGATCTCTGCCAGCGCGGTTTGCAGGGTCTGCTCGATGCCGTGGAAGCGGGTGTGGCCATCCGGGTTGGCGATGGCGGCCATCTGCGGCAAGGTGATGCCAAGCAGGGCAAAGGGCACGCCGCCGAGCAGGCGCCGCTGCCAGGGGCGGCTGGCATCGTACAGATTGGGCAGGCCGCGCAGGGGGAGTGGGGTATCGGCCGGCTCCTGGCTGCTGTCGAGGTTGGCAGCCAGCACCGGAAAATCGAGCTGGCGCAGGAACTCCACCAGAGGACCGTTGCCCAGATCGAACTCGTGATTGCCGATCACCATGGCGTCCGGTCGCAGCAGGCTCAGCAGATCGGCGTTGGCCCGCCCCTTGAAGCGGTTGAAATAGAGCGAGCCCTGGAAGGTGTCGCCACCGTGCAGAAACAGAGAGGACTGGCCTGCCTCGTCCGCCTGCCGGCGCAGGGCGTTGAGCCGGGTCAGGATACGGGCATAGCCGCCGCACTGGGTGCGCCACTCGGACTCGCCTGCGGGGGCGAAGCGCATGGGGGCGCCATCGAAATGGGAGTGGCAGTCACTGAAATGGGCAAGTTGAACCGTAATACTCATCTCGGTCCTCCTTAGAGAAAAAAGAGCACCGAGTCTACTCCAATGGCGGGGGGAGATACCAGCCCGGCGGCAGGTCGGGCTGGCAGAGAGGGGAGAGGCGGGGCATCCGCTCAGGGAGCCCCGACCACGTCAGGCGGGCACCATGATCTGGGTGGCGAGGATCACCACCAGCAGGCCGACGGCCACCGGCAGCGAGGTACGTTTGACCACCTCGAACGGAGAGAGATTGCCCATCCCCGCACAGGCGACCACCACCCCGGAGACCGGCGAAATGGTGCGGCCGAGGTTGGAGGCCTGCAGCATGGGGATCACCAGGTAGGCCGGGTTGACGCCCAGGCTGGTGGCCAGATGGGGAATGAGCTCCACGAAGGCGTAGAAGGGGGCGTTGCCCGAACCCGTGGTAAAGGCGGCCAGGGTGGTGATGACCACCAGCACCAGCATGATGACGATGCCGCCGGTGCCAAAGCTCTGGGCCAGATCCAGGAGGTTGGCGATGAAGCCAAGCCCCATCAGCCCCTGGGCAAACACCCCGGCCCCCACCAGCAGCATCACTACGCCGGCGAAGGCATCGGCCATGCTGCGCCAGCACACCTGCAGCCCGTCCAGCAGCTCTTTGCCGTTGTGCTTGCGTACCAGCTCCAGCAGGGCAGCCAGCACCAGGCAGATGACGATGATGGTGACGATGTCGAGCTTGGGACCCAGTTTGCCGTCAAACAGCAGCACCCCGATGATGGGGGTGAAGGGCAGGATGGCGTAGAAGCCGGGCGCGTCGGTGATGAGACCGCTCGGGGCGACGGCGGCGTTGTGCTCGCCGGCCTTCTGATCCAGATAGCGCTGCCAGAAGAAGTGGGTCACCGCCATGGCGGCGATGGCCACCAGCGAGATGGGCAGGGTCAGCTTGAAGGCAAATTCGATGAGCTCCATGTTGGCGGCCTGGGCGGCCATCACCACGTCCCCTGAGGTGGGGGCCAGGATGATGGCGGCCGGCGAGGCGCACACCGCCGCCGCGGCGCCGCGGGAGATCCCCATGTTGACCATCAGCGGGAACAGGGTGGCCATCAAGAGCACGCCGAGGCCGGTGGCGGAGCTCACCGCCAGCGACATGGCGCAGGCCACCAGGTAGGCGGCCACCAGCAGGATATAGGGGGACTTGATGACGCCGAGCGGCTTGCTCGCGAGCTTCACCAAAATGGTGTTGGCCCCGATGTGGCTCATGTAGCCAGCGAAGCCGCACAGCACCATGATCAGCATGCCAAGGCCGCCGCCCCGGTCAACCAGCAGGAAGCGCACGTATTCGAACACGTCGGTGGCAACGTGGCCGGTGGAAGTGACGCTGGTGGGCAGCACCGCCTTGCCCATCAGGGCGGTGATCGCCAGCAGCAGCAGGCCGCCGCTGAGCAGCACCCCGGTGGCCGAGTAGCCCTTGAAGATGTAGCGGCCCACGGCAAGGGTGACCAGGGTACCAATAAGGAGTTCCATCATAGAGTGAGTTCCTGAGTACGAATGGGAGTGGATGCATTATTGGCGTCAACTTGGAGGTTAATCTGGCCAATCCCGAAATGCATCGACATAAAACTCGGCGATTATTATCTAATAAGGGGTAACCCACCATGATGTAGCGCATCACTTGTGATCTCGCTTGCAAATCAATACGGGCGCGGGGTTGCGACTTGTCAAGCTGACACTTAGGCTTTGTGACGGGAGTAGGTGACAGTCGCGGGGATCGCGGTTAATCTCCTGCTTTGAATATTAATGCGTTGATTATTAATTAAAATAACAACCCCGCCAGCAACGAGGTCAAGGCAGCAGAGATGGGAATGGTCAGCAAACTTTTCATGGTGGCACTGATGTTGTTTGCCGCCACCGCAGGGGCCGAGAGTTCCCATTACACCGGCATCAAGGCGGTGCCTGACATCAAGGTAGACTTCCAGTTTTATCGGGTTTCCGGACCGGATGTGGCGAGCCTGGCCCGCCAGATGACCAATGCGGGCACAGCCCGGGCCAATGGCCACATCGGCATGGCCAGCTATCAACTCTCCTGGCAGTTGCAGACCAGCCCCGGGGCGCAGCGCTGCGAGCTGGAGCAGGTCAAGGTCACCACCCGCATCAAGGTGATGGTGCCGAACTGGATGGACAAGGCCAAGGCCTCCGTCGCCGAGCGCCAGAAGTGGGACAAGCTGGTGGCCGCCATGTTCGATTACGAGAGCCGCCACAAGGACATCTTGCTGGAGAGCGTGAGCCAGCTCGGCATCCAGTTGGCCCAACTGCCGGTGGAGCGTGACTGCGCCGCCCTGCAGTATCAGGCCTGGCAGCGCGGGCAGGGGGGGCTGGCCAGCTTGCGCGAGCGTTTTGCCCAGTTGCAGCAGCAGACCGACCATGGCCGCAAGCTGGGGCTCAACTGGCCTAAGGGCATCTGACGCCACATACCATCCATGAAAAACGGGCTCCCTTGGGGAGCCCGTTTTGTTGTTGCGCCTTGCCGAGCACTTGAGCTGAGCATCTGAGGCTTACTGCAACGGCTTGCCCTTGAGCAGCTTGCGTACCCAGTAGCGGGCCGGATGGAGCGCCTCCAGCAGATCGGCGGCCAGCGGCAGCGGATCGCCGCAGATCTCGCAGGCGAGCAGCTCGCCGCAGAGGGGGGCCGAGCACAGACCCCGTGAGCCGAGCGCCCCCAGCACATAGAGGCCGGGGTAGAGGGGCAATGGACTCTGCTGATCAACGGGCGCCTTCAGGTTGTGATCCGCCAGCGCCGCCAGTCTGACGACCGGCCCCGCCACCGGCAGATGATCCCGGCTGGCACTGCGCACGCCGACCCGGGCCTGGTTGCCGCTCACGTCCACCTCGGCAGGCCAGCGCTGCTGCGGCAGGCAGGCCTGCAGGCGCGCCTGGTTCTGGGTCTGCTCCTCGGCGCGAAACGCGAGCTCGGTCTGGTTGCGGCCATAGCTGGCGCCGATGCAGTGTTGGCCTTCGTTGGCTGGGGTGAGGTAGCCGTCATAACAGAGCACGGTATTGAGCTGGCTCAGGCTGGCGGAGGTGGGCACATGGCTCACCTGGCCGCGCACCGGATAGAGCGGCAACTCGGCAAAGGGGATGAGCGCCGGCAACTGGTGTCCGGCGGCCACCACCAGGGTGGGGCTCTGCCAGCGGCGCCCGTCACAGCTTTCGACTTGCCAGCCATCCGCCTGTTCGGTCACGGTAGCGACCCGGGTATTGAAGAGCACCTCAAGCAGCCCGCCGGCCTGCGCCTCCTTGATGGCGGCGCGGGTGAGATCGGCCGGACAGAGCCAGCCCCCCAGCGGATAGCTGACGCCGCCGTGGCCGCAAGGCAGACCGACCACCTGCTCGACCTCTGGCTCGGAAAGCGGGTGCATCAGATCGGGCGGGAAGGGGCCTTGCGCCATCTTGGTCAGCTTGGCGGCGGACTTGTCGTCATAACCGAGCTGGGTGACGCCGCACAGGGAAAAGGCGACGGGGTGGCGCTCGGCCAGGGCCAGCAGTCGGCTTCTGGCAAAGCCGAAGGCCAGCGAATAGAAGCGCGACAGGGCATCGTGCTCACCGTTGAGCAGAGGATAGAGCGCCCCCTGGCGATTGCCGGAGGCGCCGCCGGCCGGCTCGTCATCCTGGCACAAGAGGGTGACCTTGCGGCCCCGCTCCACCAGCGAGAGCGCCGTCATGGCCGAGGCGATGCCACCGCCAATGATCAGCACTTCTCCCTCCCGCCCGGACGGACGGGCATAGCAGGGGGCTATGGTCTGCTGCGGCAGCTTGTCTGCGCGCTCGCCTGCCAGCATCTCCCGCTTGCTGCCGTGCCCTTTCACCTTCTGCATGGCAAAGCCGGCGGCAATCAGGCCGCGGCGCACGAAGCCGGCACAGGTAAAGGTGGCTATGGTCGCCTGGGGGCGGGCGAGACGGGCGAGCCCGTCGAACAGATCCTGGGTCCACATCTCGGGGTTCTTGGCCGGCGAGAAGCCATCCAGATACCAGGCATCCACCAGCCCCGTTACCGGGTGGGGCACCTGGGGCAGCATCTCCTTGATGTCGCCAAGCCAGAGATCGAGCCGGATGCGGCCGCTGGCAAAGATGAGGCGATGGCAGCCGCAGACAGGCAGCGGCCACTGGGCAATCAGATCCTGGCTCAGGTGGGCAAGCTCGGGCCAGGCCGCCAGCGCCTTGCGCAGATCGTGCTGGGTTAGCGGGTACTTTTCGAAACTGATGAAGTGCAGCCGGGAACCGTTGCCGGTTTGGGGCGCCTGTTCCAGAAAGGCGGCCATTGTCGCCAGAAAGTTAAGACCTGTGCCGAAACCTGTCTCACCTATCACGAAAATGTCACTATCGTGGTGCGAAAATCGCGCTGGCAGCCGATTTTGCTGCAAAAAGACGTAGCGGGTTTCACTTAGACCGTTATCATTGGAAAAGTACACATCCCCGAACTCACTGGAGACTGGAGTTCCCGCTTCGTTCCAGTCCAATCGGGCATGATGTAAGGATGTTTGACTCACGTTTTCCTCGGCTCGCGTCACAAAATCGCGGGCATTCTACGTGAAAGCAGACCAGTTTGGCAGCCGAAAGCGGGTAGACTCGGTGCCAGTTTTTCCAGACGAGATGAATTAATGAGAAGAGCAGTGATCACCGGTATCGGCGTCATCTCCAGTATCGGCAACAACAAGGAAGAAGTGCTGGCCTCCCTGAAAGCAGGCAAATCTGGCATCACCTATTCCGAGCAGTTCGAGCAGCACAACCTGCGCAGCCGTGTCTGGGGTAACATCAAACTCGATCCGTCTGAACTGATCGACCGTAAAGTCATGCGTTTCATGGGTGACGCCGCGGCCTACGCCTACCTCTCCATGCAGCAGGCCATTGAAGATGCCGGCCTGGCGGAAGACCAGGTCTCCAACGAGCGTACCGGCCTGGTGGTCGGTTCGGGTGGTGCTTCCGGCAAGAACACCTCCGAGTCTGTGGACATCGCTCGCGAGAAAGGGGTCAAGCGTGTGGGTCCCTACATGGTGCCGCGCACCATGTCCTCCACCACCTCCGCCTGCCTGGCGACCCCGTTCCAGATCAAGGGTGTGAACTACTCCATCAGCTCCGCCTGCGCGACCTCCGCTCACTGCATCGGTCACGCCATGGAGCTGATCCAGCTTGGCAAACAGGATGTGGTCTTCGCCGGTGGCGGTGAAGAGCTGGACTGGTCTTCTACCATCCAGTTTGACGCCATGGGCGCGCTGTCTACCAAATACAACGACACGCCGGAAAAGGCGTCCCGTACCTATGATGCGAACCGCGATGGTTTCGTCATCTCCGGTGGCGGCGGCATCCTGGTGATCGAAGAGCTGGAGCACGCGCTGGCTCGTGGTGCTCACATCTATGCCGAACTGACCGGCTACGGCGCCACTTCCGACGGTTACGACATGGTCGCCCCGAGCGGTGAAGGCGCGGTGCGCTGCATGAAGATGGCGATGCAAGGTGTTGGCAAGGTTGACTACATCAACACCCACGGCACCTCCACCCCGGTCGGTGATACCAAAGAGCTGGAAGCTATCCAGACCCTGTTTGGTGCCAACGGTCCCAAGATCTCTGCCACCAAGGCGATGACCGGCCATGCGCTGGGCGCCGCCGGCGTGCACGAGGCTGTCTACTCCCTGCTGATGATGGAACACGGCTTCATCGCCCCCAGCATCAACATCGAGACCCTGGACGAGAAGGCTGAAGGTCTGCCCATCGTGCGTGAGTATGAAGAGGCTGAGCTCAACACCGTCATGTCCAACAGCTTCGGCTTTGGCGGTACCAACGCCTCTCTGGTGTTCAGCAAGTTCAAGGCTTGATGAGCCCGTCATGAGTTGCAAAAAAGGCGCCGCAAGGCGCCTTTTTTATTGGGTGTTCGTCAGGCCCGCGCCTGCAGTGGCAGTCGCATGTAGGTGGCGCCCTCGCCGTATTCAGCCAGGGATTTCTGGGTGCTGGCAGGCTTGAACCCCTGCTTGCGCCAGAAGGCTGGCGCATCCTGTACCGCCACCAGACCGGCGTGCTCGAACCCTTCGTCGGTGGCAAACGCGAGGGCGGTGGCGAGCAGACGCTGGCCGATCCCCTTGCCGCGAGCCTGTCTGGAGACGGCGAGATCATGCAGATAGAACTCGTCGTTGCCGGCCAGGCGCTGCATGGACATGGAGAGGGGCGGTGGCTGGTGGGCGCGCCAGGGGTGGCAGAGCAGGTAACCCAGCACCTGGCCCTGATATTCGGCGACCCAGCAGCAGTCGGGGGCCAGTTCAGCCTTGTTGCTCATGACGTCGATGGGTTCAGGATCCAGCTGGTGATAACACTCGTCCTGAATGGCCATGATGGCGGGCCAGTCGTTGGCCCGGGTCGTGCGGATCTTGATCATAGTGACAGGGCATGGCTGCCCGAAAACGCTGATTAAATAGTGAATGCGTCAGCCAGCCTACCAGAAGCGGGTCACCAACTGAATAGGCATCTTCAAATGATGCCTTTTTTGATCAGCGCGCCGCCTGTTTGCTGACGACCTTGATGAGCTGGTAGCGCAGGGAAGGGGCATCTGCCGGCACATCGGTGAGCTGCTCCTTGCTGACGCTCAGCTGGTAGCGGTAGCCGGGCTCGAACTGGAAGCCTTCGATCTGCTGATAAAACAGGGTCCAGGGCTGCTGCTCGTCGCTGCGCACCTGCATGCACTGCATGGGGCCGACACCGACGCAGTGCACCAGCTGACTGTTGACGTAGAGAGTCTCGCCGGCGGTCGGGGCTGGGGCGCTCTGGCAGGCGCTGAGCAGCAGGGCGGCGCCGGCGCTGATGAATAATGGTCTCATGATGGACTCCTTGGCTAAAAGGGGGGCATTAGAGCGGCAAATGAAAAGGCGGTCAATGACCGCCTTTGTAACAAAATATCTGAAACCTGCGACTTAACGCTGGTCGAGCGGGGTGAACTCGCGCTGCGGCTGACCGGTGTAGAGCTGGCGCGGACGGCCAATCTTCTGATCCGGATCCGAGTGCATTTCGTTCCAGTGGGCAATCCAGCCGATGGTACGAGAGATGGCGAAGATCACGGTGAACATGGACATGGGGATGCCGATGGCCTTCATGATGATGCCGGAGTAGAAGTCCACATTCGGGTAGAGCTTCTTCTCGATGAAGTAGGGGTCGGACAGCGCGATGCGCTCCAGCTCCATGGCCACGTCCAGCAGCGGATCCTTGATCTGCAGCTCGGTCAGTACCTCGTGACAGGTTTCGCGCATCACGGTGGCACGGGGGTCGTGGTTCTTGTAGACCCGGTGACCGAAGCCCATCAGACGGAACGGATCGTTCTTGTCCTTGGCCTTGGCGATGTACTCGGGGATGCGATCCACGGAGCCGATCTCCTCGAGCATCTTGAGGCAGGCTTCGTTGGCACCGCCGTGGGCCGGTCCCCACAGGGAGGCGATCCCCGCGGCGATACAGGCGAACGGGTTGGCACCGGACGAGCCAGCCAGACGCACGGTGGAGGTGGAGGCATTCTGCTCGTGGTCCGCATGCAGGGTGAAGATGCGGTCCATGGCGCGTTCGACGATGGGGTTGACCTTGTACTCTTCGGTCGGCACGCCAAACATCATGTGCAGGAAGTTGCCGGCATAGGAGAGGGCGTTGCGCGGCTGCATGAACGGCTGGCCGATGGAGTACTTGTAGCACATGGCGGCCAGGGTCGGCATCTTGGAGAGCAGACGGAAGGCACAGATCTCGCGATGCTCTTCGTTGTTGATGTCGAGGGCGTCGTGATAGAAGGCGGAAAGCGCGCTGACCACGCCGCACATGACGGCCATGGGGTGAGCGTCGCGGCGGAAGCCGCGGAAGAAGAAGGCGATCTGCTCATGCACCATGGTGTGGCGGGTGACCAGACGTTCGAATTCCGTGTATTGCGCCTTGGTGGGCGCCTCGCCGTACAGCAGGATGTAGCAGACTTCGAGGTAGCTGGCCTGGGTGGCCAACTGGGCGATGGGGTAACCACGGTGCAGCAAGACACCCTGATCGCCATCTATGTAAGTGATGGATGATTTGCAAGAACCGGTGGCCATGAAACCGGGGTCGAAGGTGAAGTACCCTTGCGCGCCCAGCTTTCTGACATCGATCACGTCAGGTCCGACAGTTCCTGACAGGATCGGGAGTTCTACCGGGTCTTTGCCGGGCAGATGTAGGGTGGCTATCTTATCAGCCATAGCACGTCTCCTTTGCTCTTTTATAATTTGATTCCAGCTCTACTTTATTACGAGTTTGATGACGCTGGCAAAGGTTCTGACCCGTACCAGGGCGGCTGGAGCGCCTTATTTGAAACAGAGTTCAGGTCTGTTGTCAATTTTGCTGGATGATCATTAATGTTTTGTTAAATCAGTTGTGAGATCTGGTTTACGGTTTTGGGTTTTCTTTGTAGCTAATTGATTGTCATTGGTTAAGCCCGCCGATATACTGCGCCTCGTGGGTGATGGCTGTCGGTGTTTGAAACGCTTTCGCAAAGCCAGATGTGATATTGAAAATGTCGTTTTTGGCTTTCCCGAGTTGTTTTGGTAACAAAAACCTAACAAATGCCACTCCATGCCCTCATAAGCGTGAAAAAACAATAACTAACGTGCTCAATGGAGCTGAGTGGGCAAAGCCGTGAAAAATAAACAGAGACCTGTAAACCTCGACCTACAGACGATCAGCTTTCCTGTCACCGCCATCGCTTCCATCTTGCATCGTGTCTCAGGGGTCATCACCTTTGTGGCGCTCTCAATCTTGCTGTGGATGCTTGGTACTTCACTCGCCTCTCCCGAAGGATTTGAGACCGTGGTGTCCATCATGGACAACTTCCTGGTCAAATTCGTGCTGTGGGGGATCCTGACCGCGCTGGCTTACCACATTGTGGGCGGGCTGCGTCACCTGGTCATGGACATGGGCTATTGGGAAGAGCTGGAATCCGGTAATCAGAGTGCCCGTGTGGCCTTCGTGATCACTGCGATTTTGGCGGTATTGGCGGGGGTTCTGGTATGGTAACCAATTCTGCAACATTCGGGCGCAGCGGTGTTCACGATTACATCCTGATCCGCGCCACCGCCCTCATCATGACCTGTTATGTCCTCTATCTGGTGGGTTTCGTTGCGTGCAACGACATCACCTACGAGGTGTGGACCGGTTTCTTCGCGAAAACCTTCACCAAGGTGTTCACCCTGTTGGCGCTGCTGTGTGTGCTGATCCATGCCTGGATCGGTCTGTGGCAGGTGCTGACCGACTATATCAAGCCGGTCGGGCTGCGCGGTGCGCTGCAGTTTGCACTGGTGGTGGTGCTGTTTGTCTATCTGATGACGGGTTTCGTCGTGCTGTGGGGTGTGTAAGGTGACTATTCCAACTCGTGAATTTGATGCGGTCGTGATCGGCGCCGGCGGTGCCGGCATGCGCGCCGCGCTGCAGATTGCCCAGTCCGGCAAGAGCTGCGCACTGCTTTCCAAGGTTTTCCCGACTCGTTCCCACACGGTTTCCGCCCAGGGCGGCATCACGGTTGCGCTGGGCAACGCCCACGACGACAACTGGCAGTGGCACATGTATGACACCGTGAAAGGTTCCGATTACATCGGTGATCAGGAAGCCATCGAGTACATGTGCAAGACAGGCCCCGAGGCCGTCTATGAGCTGGAGAACATGGGTCTGCCCTTCTCCCGCTTCGACAACGGCCGCGTCTACCAGCGTCCGTTTGGCGGTCAGTCCAAGAACTTCGGTGGCGAGCAGGCTGCCCGTACCGCGGCGGCTGCCGACCGTACCGGCCACGCCCTGCTGCACACCCTGTATCAGCAAAACGTCAAGAACAAGACCACCGTCTTCTCCGAGTGGTATGCGCTGGATCTGGTGAAGAACCAGGACGGCCACATCGTCGGTTGTACCGCCATCGACATGGAGAGCGGTGAAGTCGTCTACTTCAAGGCCAAGGCCACCGTACTCGCCACTGGCGGCGCCGGTCGCATCTACCAGTCCACCACCAACGCCCACATCAACACCGGTGACGGTGTCGGCATGGCGCTGCGTGCCGGGGTCGGCGTGCAGGACATGGAGTTCTGGCAGTTCCACCCCACCGGCATCGCCGGGGCAGGGGTACTGGTGACCGAAGGTTGCCGCGGTGAAGGCGGCTACCTGCTGAACAAAGACGGCGAGCGCTTCATGGAGCGTTATGCGCCGAACGCCAAGGATCTGGCCGGTCGCGACGTGGTGGCCCGTTCCATCATGATCGAGATCCGCGAAGGCCGTGGCTGCGACGGTCCCTGGGGCCCGCACATCAAGCTCAAGTTGGATCACCTCGGCAAAGAGGTACTGGAATCCCGTCTGCCGGGTATCTGCGAGCTCTCTCGCACCTTCGCCCACGTGGATCCGGTCAAGGAACCCATCCCCATCATCCCGACCTGCCACTACATGATGGGCGGTGTGCCGACCAGCGTGAACGGTCAGTGCCTGACTCAGGACAAGGATGGCAACGACGTGCCGGTGGTCGGTCTGTTCGCGGTGGGCGAGATCGCCTGCGTCTCCGTGCACGGCGCCAACCGTCTGGGCGGCAACTCCCTGCTGGATCTGGTGGTGTTCGGTCGTGCCGCCGGCATGCACCTGGTGGAGACCCTGGGCTCGATGGATCACGGCGTGGAAGCCACCGAAGCCGACATCGCCAAGGCGCTCGAGCGCCTCAACCGCTGGGAAAGCAACCGTAACGGTGAAGACCCGGCCCAGATCCGCAAGGATCTGCAGCGCTGCATGCAGAACAACTTCTCCGTGTTCCGCGAAGGGGATGCCATGGCGGAAGGGCTGGCCGAGCTGAAACTCATCCGCGAGCGCCTCAAGAACGCCCGTCTGGACGACACCTCCAGGGAGTTCAACACCCAGCGCATCGAGTGCCTGGAGCTGGACAACCTGATGGAGACCGCCTATGCCACCGCGGTGGCCGCCAACTTCCGTACCGAGAGCCGGGGCGCCCACAGCCGCTTCGATTTCCCGGAGCGTGACGATGAGAGCTGGCTGTGCCACAGCCTCTATCATCCGGACACCGAGTCCATGACCCGTCGCGCTGTCAACATGTCACCCAAGACCCGTGAGGCGTTCCCGCCCAAGGTCCGGACTTACTGATTGCGGAGCCAAGCACAATGAACGTCACATTCTCTGTCTACAGATACAATCCGGATGTTGATAACGTCCCCCATATGAAGGAATATCGTCTTGATATTCCTGAAGGTTCCGACATGATGGTGCTCGACGCACTGATCCAGCTCAAGGAGCTGGATCCCACGCTCGCCTTCCGCCGCTCCTGCCGCGAAGGGGTTTGTGGATCAGACGGTCTCAACATGAATGGCAAGAACGGTCTTGCCTGCATCACCCCGCTCTCCGATCTGCTGAAGAAGGGCAATAACGTCGTTATCCGCCCCTTGCCAGGCCTGCCGGTGATCCGCGATCTGGTGATCGACATGACCCAGTTCTACACCCAGTGGGAGAAGGTCAAACCCTTCCTCATCAACGACGAAAAATTGCCGCCCGTGCGTGAGCACCTGCAATCCCCCGAAGAGCGCGCCAAGCTGGATGGCCTGTACGAGTGCATACTCTGTGCCTGCTGCTCCACCTCTTGCCCCTCCTTCTGGTGGAACCCGGACAAGTTCATCGGCCCGGCCGGGCTGCTCGCCGCCTACCGCTGGCTGGCGGACAGCCGCGACACCGCCGCGACCGAGCGACTGGGTAATCTGGATGACGCCTTCAGTGTGTTCCGTTGCCACGGCATCATGAACTGCGTGAACGTCTGTCCCAAGGGATTGAACCCGACCAAGGCCATCGGCCACATCAAGTCGATGCTGCTCAACCGGGCTGTTTGATATCAGGGCCAGGGCGTCACGCGCCAGGCCCGACCTCTGGATAGCCATCCAGCCTGGATGGCTATTTGACCCCTACAAGCTGCGCTGCAGTGAACAAGATGTACAAGGGATAGAAATGCATAACGGCGTGATGAAGGCCTGGTTGGAGTCATCTCACCTGGCTGGTGCGAATGCAAGCTATATCGAGGATTTGTACGAATCCTTCCTGGAAGACCCCGAATCCGTAGCCGAAGAGTGGCGCAGCCTGTTTAGCTCGCTGCCCCAGGTCAATGGCCATGCGATAGAACAACCCCATTCCCGGGTCCGCGATTATTTCCGTCGCCTGGCCAAGGAGCCCTCCCGTTACAGTGCCCCCGTCTCCGATCCGCAAGTGGATGCCAAGCAGGTGCGGGTACTGCAGCTGATCAACGCCTTCCGCTTCCGCGGCCATCAAAACGCCAATCTGGATCCGCTCGGCCTGTGGGCGCGTGAAACCGTTGCCGAACTGGACCCTGCGTTTCACAACCTGCAAGGCGCGGACATGGAGGCCACCTTCAACGTGGGCTCCTACGCCATCGGTCGCGAGACCATGGTGCTCTCCGACCTGTATGCCTCGCTGAAGAAGACCTACTGCGGCAGCATAGGCGCCGACTACATGCACCTCACCTCCACCGAGGAGAAGCGCTGGCTGCAAGACAGGCTCGAATCCATCGAAGGGAAGGGGACCTATACCCTCGAAGAGAAGACCCGCTTCCTCGAGAGCCTGACCGCTGCCGAAGGGCTGGAAAAATACCTGGGTGCCAAGTTCCCGGGGGCCAAGCGCTTCTCCCTGGAAGGGGGTGATGCCATGGTACCCATGCTCAAAGAATTGATCCGTCGCGCCGGCGAGCAGGGTTGCAAAGAGGCCGTCATCGGCATGGCCCACCGCGGTCGCCTCAACGTGCTGATCAACGTGCTGGGCAAGCGCGCCCAGGACCTGTTCGACGAGTTTGCCGGCAAGCACGGCGAATCCTGGGGTACGGGTGACGTGAAGTACCACATGGGCTTCTCGTCCGACTTCGCCACCCCGGGCGGCAACGTCCACCTGGCGCTCGCCTTCAACCCGTCTCACCTCGAGATCGTCAACCCCGTGGTCATCGGCTCCGTGCGTGCTCGCATGGACCGCCGTGGTGACAAGGACGGCTCGACCGTACTGCCCATCACCATCCACGGTGACTCGGCCATGGCCGGTCAGGGCGTGGTAGCCGAGACCTTCAACATGTCCCAGACCCGTGCCTATGGCGTGGGCGGGACGGTGCGCATCGTCATCAACAACCAGGTGGGTTTCACCACCTCTTACATTCGTGACCTGCGCTCCACCGAATATTGCACTGACATCGCCAAGGCGGTGCAGGCCCCCGTGCTGCACGTCAACGGTGACGATCCGGAAGCCGTGGTGCTGGTGACCCAGATTGCCCTGGATTACCGCAACACCTTCAAGCGCGACGTGGTGATCGAGCTGGTCTGCTACCGTCGTCACGGCCACAACGAGGCCGACGAGCCGAGCGCCACCCAACCGCTGATGTACCAGAAGATCAAGCAGCACCCGACCCCGCGCAAGATCTACGCCGATCAGCTGGTGGCCGATGGCGTCATCAGCCAGGAGCTGGCCACTACCCTGGTCAACGAGTATCGCGACACCCTGGATCGCGGTGAGCGGGTGAGCAAGGAGTGGCGTCCGATGGAGCTGCATTCCGTCGACTGGACCCCCTACCTGGGCCATGACTGGGCCATGCCCTATGACAGCACTGTGCCCATGGATCATCTGAAGGCCCTCGGCGAGCGGGTGAGCCAGTATCCGGCCACCCACGTGCTGCAGCGCCAGGTCGAGAAGATCTACGAAGACCGCCGCCTGATGGCCGCCGGCGAGAAGCTGGTGGACTGGGGCTTTGCCGAGACCCTGGCCTACGCCACCCTGGTGGACAAGGGTTCCCGCATCCGCTTCACCGGGGAAGACTCCGGCCGTGGCACCTTCTTCCACCGCCACGCCGTACTGCACAACCAGACCGATGCCAGCACCTACACCCCGCTGTGCAACCTGCACGACGAGCAAGGCCCGTTCGAGGTGTACGACTCCGTGCTGACCGAGAACGCGGTACTGGCGTTTGAATATGGCTACGCCAGCGCCGAGCCGGCCGGCCTCACCATCTGGGAAGCCCAGTTCGGCGACTTCGCCAACTGCGCTCAGGTAGTGGTCGACCAGTTCCTCTCTTCCGGCGAGCAGAAGTGGGGCCGGATGTGCGGCCTGACCATGCTGCTGCCGCACGGCTACGAAGGGCAGGGTCCGGAGCACTCATCCGCCCGTCTGGAGCGCTATCTGCAAATGTGCGCCCAGCACAACATGCAGGTGTGCGTGCCGTCCAACCCAGCCCAGGTATTCCACATGCTGCGCCGTCAGGTAGTGCGCCCGATGCGCCGTCCGCTCATCGTGATGACGCCCAAATCCCTGCTGCGCCACCCGCTGGCGGTGAGCAAGCTCGAAGAGCTGGCCGAAGGCACCTTCCAGAACGCCATCGGCGAGATCGATGCGCTGGATCCGAAGGGCGTCAAGCGCGTGGTGTTCTGCTCCGGCAAGGTCTACTACGACCTGCTCGATGCCCGTCGCAAGGCCGAGCAGCAAGATGTGGCCCTGGTGCGGATTGAGCAGCTCTACCCCTTCCCGGAAGAGGAAGTGCGCGCCATCCTGGCCGACTACAGCCATGTCACCGACTTCGTCTGGTGTCAGGAAGAGCCGCAGAACCAGGGCGCCTGGTACTGCACCCGTCATCACTACGACAGCGTGCTGCCAAGCCATGCCCGTCTGCGTTATGCCGGTCGCCCGGCCTCGGCCTCGCCGGCCGTCGGTTACATGTCCGTCCACGCCAAGCAGCAAAAAGCCCTGGTGGAAGACGCACTTACCCTGGAATAACGAGTTGTGAAGGAGAGGGCGCTCCCCGGGAGCGTCCTCTTCGACCAAGAACAAGCCCGCTGGCCAAGAAGTAAACAAGGAACTGATTAGATGACTATCGAGATCAAAGTACCGGACCTGCCGGAATCAGTGGCGGATGCCACCATCGCGACCTGGCACAAGAAGCCGGGTGATCTGGTTGCCCGTGACGAAGTGCTGGTTGACATCGAGACCGACAAGGTCGTGCTGGAAGTGCCGGCGCCGGAAGCCGGCGTGCTGGGCGACATCCTGCAAAGCGAAGGGGCCACCGTGCTCTCCCGCCAGCTGATCGCCATGCTCAAGCCTGCCCCGGTGGCCGGTGAAGAGACCAAGGAGAAGCCGGTAGAAGCGGTAGCCGATGACGCCGCCGATGGCCTGAGCCCCTCCGTGCGCCGCCTGGTGGCCGAGCATGACATCGATGTTGCCAAGCTGACCGGTACCGGCAAAGGCGGTCGCGTCACCAAGGAAGACGTGGAAGCCTTCATCAAGGGTGGCAACAAGCCTGCCGCCGCGCCGGTTGCCGCTGCAGCCCCGGCTGCACCGGTCGCCCCGCTGGCCGGTCGCACTGAAAAACGCGTGCCCATGACCCGTCTGCGCAAGCGTATCGCCGAGCGTCTGCTGGAGGCCAAGAACACCACCGCCATGCTGACCACCTTCAACGAGATCAACATGGCGCCCATCATGAAGCTGCGCAAGCAGTACGGCGAGATCTTCGAGAAGAAGCACGGCATCAAGCTCGGTTTCATGTCCTTCTACGTGAAGGCGGTAGTGGAATCCCTCAAGCGCTACCCGGAAGTGAATGCGGCGCTGGACGGTGACGACATCGTCTACCACAACTACTTCGACGTCAGCATCGCCGTCTCCACCCCCCGTGGTCTGGTGACTCCGGTGCTGCGTGACTGCGACAGCATGAGCCTGGCCGACATCGAGAAGGCCATCAAGGATCTGGCCGGCAAGGGCCGTGACGGCAAGCTGACCGTGGACGAACTGACCGGCGGCAACTTCACCATCACCAACGGTGGCGTGTTCGGCTCCCTGATGTCCACCCCGATCATCAACCCGCCCCAGAGCGCCATTCTGGGCATGCACAAGATCCAGGACCGCCCGATGGCTGTTGACGGCAAGGTCGAGATCCTGCCGATGATGTACCTGGCGCTCTCCTACGATCACCGCATCATCGACGGCCGCGAGTCGGTGGGCTTCCTGGTCTCCATCAAGGAGCTGCTGGAAGATCCGACCCGTCTGCTGCTGGACGTCTAAAGAAATCGGCCGGAGTGGCAAGCCTGTGGGCTTGCCAAGCCGCGCCACAAGCTTGCCGCCGGGTCTGTCGCCCGGCGGCAAGCGGGGGCCCTCGCGGCCCTGACGGAACGTCTGAGTGAAAGTGAAATTAGAAAGATAACGAGGGGCCACTTTGGCCTCTTTCACAGGGGATTGAGAAACACGAGCCCCGGACGGAAATACCTACAACACGGATAGAGCATCTATGAATCTGCATGAATATCAGGCAAAACAGCTGTTTGCCGAGTATGGCCTGCCGGTCTCCGAAGGTTATGCCTGTGCCACCCCGCAGGAAGCGGCCGAAGCGGCCGACAAGATTGGCGGCAACACCTGGGTCGTCAAGTGCCAGGTCCACGCCGGTGGCCGCGGTAAAGCGGGCGGCGTCAAGCTGGCCAAGAGCAAGGACGAGATCCGTGCCTTCGCCCAGAACTGGCTCGGCAAGAACCTGGTGACCTATCAGACTGACGCCAACGGTCAGCCGGTCACCAAGATCCTGGTGGAATCTTGCACCGACATCGCCAAGGAGCTCTACCTGGGCGCCGTGGTTGACCGTGGTTCTCGCCGTGTGGTCTTCATGGCTTCCACCGAAGGTGGCGTGGAGATCGAAAAAGTCGCCCACGAAACCCCGGAACTCATTCACAAAGCCGCCATCGATCCGCTGGTAGGCCCGCAGCCTTATCAAGCCCGCGAGCTGGCCTTCAAACTGGGTCTGGTCGGCGATCAGATCAAGCAGTTCACCAAGATCTTCATGGGTCTGGGCCAGATGTTCCTGGACTGCGACTTCGCCTTGCTGGAAATCAATCCGCTGGTCATCACCGACAAGGGCAACCTGCACTGCCTGGACGGCAAGATCAACATCGACGCCAACGCCCTGTACCGCCAGCCGAAGCTGCGCGAGATGCACGACCCGTCCCAGGATGACCCCCGTGAAGCGCACGCCGCCCAGTGGGAGCTGAACTATGTGGCCCTCGATGGCAACATCGGCTGCATGGTCAACGGCGCGGGTCTGGCCATGGGCACCATGGACATCGTCAACCTGCACGGCGGCTCACCGGCCAACTTCCTGGACGTCGGCGGCGGCGCCACCAAGGAGCGGGTGACCGAGGCGTTCAAGATCATCCTCTCCGACAGCAAGGTACAAGCCGTGCTGGTCAACATCTTCGGTGGCATCGTGCGCTGCGACATGATCGCGGAAGGCATTATCGGCGCCGTCAAGGAAGTGGGGGTGAAAGTGCCCGTGGTGGTGCGTCTGGAAGGCAACAACGCCGAACTGGGTGCCCGTAAACTGGCCGACAGCGGCCTCAATATCATCGCCGCAACGAGTCTGACTGACGCAGCTCAGCAAGTGGTAAAAGCAGCGGAGGCCAAATAATGAGCGTTCTGATCAACAAAGACACCAAGGTGATCTGCCAGGGCTTTACCGGCGGTCAGGGCACTTTCCACTCCGAACAGGCGATTGCCTACGGTACCCAGATGGTCGGCGGCGTTTCCCCGGGCAAGGGTGGCACCACTCACCTGGGCCTGCCGGTGTTCAACACTGTCCGTGACGCCGTGGAAGCCACTGGCGCCACTGCCTCCGTCATCTATGTCCCGGCGCCGTTCTGCAAGGACGCCATCCTGGAAGCCATCGATGCCGGCATCAAGCTCATCGTCACCATCACCGAAGGCATCCCGACCCTGGACATGCTGGACGTCAAGGTGAAGCTGCAGGAAACCGGCGTGCGCATGATCGGCCCCAACTGCCCGGGCGTCATCACCCCGGGTGAGTGCAAGATCGGCATTATGCCCGGCCACATCCACAAGCCGGGCAAGGTGGGCATCGTCTCCCGCTCCGGCACCCTGACCTACGAAGCGGTCAAGCAGACCACGGACGAGGGCTTCGGCCAGTCCACCTGCGTCGGTATCGGTGGTGACCCCATCCCGGGTTCCAACTTCATCGACATCCTCGAGATGTTCCAGAATGACCCGCAGACCGAAGCCATCGTGATGATCGGCGAAATCGGCGGCAACGCCGAGGAAGACGCGGCGGCCTACATCAAGGCCCACGTCACCAAGCCGGTGGTCTCCTACATCGCGGGTGTCACCGCCCCGGCTGGCAAGCGCATGGGTCATGCGGGCGCCATCATCGCCGGTGGTAAAGGCACCGCGGCCGAGAAATTTGCCGCCCTGGAAGATGCTGGCGTGAAAACCGTGCGCTCCCTGGCCGATATCGGCAAAGCCCTGCGTGAAGTGACCGGCTGGTAAGTTAGCCTGTTATCTCGGATAGCAAAATGCCGCCCTAGGGCGGCATTTTTTACAGTTCTAGTTGTCACATAGGCATGTGCAGTACCGATTTGTAAAGAAGCTAAATTTTGATTATTTGTTCAGAAAATGAGTATTCGCTCAAAGACGTAATGAACCCTGTATTGTTTCGTCCTCCCGAGCGTTGCAAACAGGAGCACTTCCTACAATTTGTAAAAAAGCTTCCTTTGAGGATATAGCCTTCTCGAGCAAGCCACGTCTGTGAAGTGATATATAGAGCGCAACAGAATAGGCTTGACAGTTTATCGAACGCTCGGGGTTGAACTCTATATCAGTAAAGGCTGAATAATCTAATAGTTGTGCTGTCAGATTGGTGTTTTTTTTCAAAGCGTTTATATATAGCCAATCATAGAAAGCTGTCTGTGGCTCCAATCCCCATTCAATGCCAAAGAACCGGAATCCAATTAGTCGGCCAGACGAACGAATCCTCTCATCTTTCTTGGCCTCACGTGAGGTCATGTCGAAAATATCGAGAAATGGACCGCCATGTTCGAAAATCTTACTCCCCTGAAACGCACACTCAACGCTTGTTGTACGGCTGTATTTGATGGTGGTAAAAGTTAGATTGAAAGCGCTGAGGGCGATGCCTAGTTCTTCACGTGATTTGCTGGAAACCTCGAGTACTCTATTGATACCAACCATTTTACAGGCAGAAGCATGAAGCGAATCGATAGATTTTTGCTTCTGAGATACAGCCAAACCAGAAAACCATTGGAAGTCAGTAGATTCTGTCCTGACTAATACCGGGCCTTCTGTTGTCGGAATGAATACGGGTCTTTTTGCCATGGGTATCTACTCATACTTACGAGAGTATCCTCGTGATGCAAACATGCCTTTATTGTTTGCGTGAAGGTACAATTTTCGGTCTCCGAGGTATGGCGCATAAGCGTCTCGTGCCGCAGATCTCTCGAAAACTACACATGCTATATCATGAGGCTCAATGACATCAAACACCAGTACTTCAGCCTGTACGTCCGATGGGTCGTAGATTTTAAGCCTTTGTTCCTCACGGGAGGGGATGCCTGCAATGTCTTGATACATACCTGCAAATGCTCGAGGAGTCATTAGGTTGGTAAGGGGTTGAGTACTAATACGTCCATCAGCAGCGTTGTGACAGCAGAAGGCACAATTCTTCGTCCAAAGAATTGAGGGGGGAAGAACTAGAATAACCCAATCAACAGTGACGTCTGACATTCTATATTTGTACAGCATCTGACAGTTGGGAAAGCCAATAGATAGAGATGTACTATCACTATGACCATCAAATCGGTAGTTATCATTGATAACTGGAGCTGCATCTACCTCATGTGCACGGCCAACAGGATAAATCCCATGAGTCATTATTGATGGAAGGTTGATTGCCCTAGTGAAATGAAGTAAATAAGGTATTGCTCTTTCCTTTGCATAATTTTCAATTGTTTGTTGTTTCATGAGTTATCCCTCACTCTTGTTTTCGCTGATTTTATAATGTACCTCCTAATGTTTTTAGGCAAGAGTAATGATTATTTTGATCGTGATTGAGTGGATTTAAGGTGTATTTGGTTTGTGACTTTAATGAGTTCGTTTCTGATTTTATTCACATTGATGTGTTTCTTATTTATCTTAAATTTTTGGCAGAATTTATGAAACTCAATGTTTATTGATACTCTGCCAATTTATCTTGAAAAATCGGGCAATAGGGCGTATAACCACGCGCTTGTCAGTGTATTGAGTGAGCCTATCTTCATGCAGCAGAACGCGCAGCAAACAGAACCCGTGCAGAACGCCCCCTTTTGGCAGGTAAAAAGCCTGCAACAGATGACCATGACGGAGTGGGAGTCCCTGTGCGACGGCTGCGGCAAGTGCTGCCTGAACAAGCTGATCGACGAGGACACCGAGGAGCTGGTGTTCACCAACGTGGCCTGCAACCTGCTCAATACCAAGACCTGCCAGTGCTCCGACTACGGCAACCGCTTTAAAAAAGAGCCGGACTGCCTGCAGATCACCCACGACAAGATTGCCGAATATGACTGGTTGCCGTCGACCTGTGCCTACCGCCTGCTGGCGGAGGGGCAGAGCCTGCCTGCGTGGCATCCGCTTATCACCGGCAGCCGCAGCGCCATGCACCAGGCTGGTCAGTCGGTGCGCGGCAAGGTGGTGCACGAGGTGGATGCCGGCGACTGGATCGATCACATCATTACCTGGGCCAGCTAACGCCAGGCCCGCCTATCGGGCCAGCCGCGAGCCGTACCAACTGCGAAGGGGCAGGGGAGTCATCACTCTCCTGCCCCTTCGGTTTTTTGATGCTTTCCGAAGCGCTGGACGAAGGCGCCTATTTGTCTGCCTTGCCCGCCGCATCGGCCAGTTTGGCCAGCTGTTTGTCATACCAGGCCACCGGGCGGTTCTCATCTTCCGCCCGCTCTTTGCGCCGGATGGCGTTGCGCACCGCCATGGCGCCCAGCCAGCGAAACGGTTCGGGCGGAAAATAGCCGCGCGGGCTGCTGACCAGCGCGCAGTCGCGCCACGGCTTGTCCTCCTCCCGTACTTCATCGCGCACCAAGGCCGCCAGGATCTGGCCGCCCATCCAGCTCTGGGCCACCCCGTTGCCGGAGTAGCCGAGGCCATAGACGATATTGGGTTGCCCTCGCCAGTGGCCGAAGAAGGGGAGGCCATCTACCGAGCGGTCGGAGGCGCCGCACCAGCTGGCGGCGATGGGTACCTCTTTGAGCGCCGGAAAGAAGCGGAGCAGGGTGCAGGTGAGGGGGGCAAGATAACGGCTCGGCGCATCAAACTCGGCCAGATGGCGGTTGGCAAAGGCGAAGGTGTTGCCCCCCTTGCCCAGCATCAGCCGCCCTTGCGGGGTGGAGCGGTAGTAGTGGACAAAGGTGCGGCCATCCACCACGGAGCGGCCATGCGCAAGCTGCTGGGCAGCCAGTGCATCCGGCGCGGGGTCGGTTATCACCATATCGGAGGAGACCAGCACGATACTGCGGCGAAACTCGCGAAAGTGCTGCACCATGGCGCTGTTGAGGGCCAGCACCACCTTGCGGGCACGCACCTCACCTTGCGGCGTTTGCACCCGTGCAGGCTGACCCGCCTCAAGGCGCTGCATGGGGGAGTGCTCATAAACCTCGACCCCCAGCTCCCGCGCCACCCGCAGCAGGCCGCGCACCAAGAGCGCCGGTTGCACCGAACCGGCGTGGGGGCTGTAGAGCCCCTCCAGATGAACGTGGGAGCCGCACTGGCTCGCCAGTTCACCCTCCGCAATCGCCTGCCACTGGTTAAGGCCGGCGTGCTCTAGCTCCTGTAATACCGGCTCCATCAGGCCGCGCTGCGCCTCGCTGGTGGCGGTGTAACAGGTGCCCTCGACCCTCAGCTCTGCCTCTATGTGGTGCTTTTCGCAGAAGCGGGCGATCTCGTGCACCGCCTGCTCGGATTTTTGCACCAGCCAGGCGGCCTGCTGCTCGCCAAAGAGGCGCTTTAACGTCAGGTATTTGGCCGACCAGGTGAGCAGGCAGCCGCCGTTGCGCCCGGAGGCGCCGCTGCCGCAGCGATCTTTCTCCAGCACCATGATGCGCAAGTGTGGCTCGGCTGTTTTAAGGGCGATGGCGCTCCACAGCCCGGTAAAGCCGCCGCCGACGATGCAGACATCGGCCTCGTGGTTGCCGCAAAGTGGCGTGGGGGGCGCGGGCTGTTCGGCGGCCAGCGCTTCGGCCAGCCAGAAGGGGAGAGTGGACATCATGACTCCTCAACAAGGTTATGGGTGGCGCCAGCGCTGGGTGCGATCCAGCAGGGTGCGGCTCAAAAAGAGCTGGAGCAGCTTGACGGTGGCGGCAGCCAGCAGGATCAGGGTGGCCATGGCAGCGGCCGCGGCGGTATCGCCGGAATCCTCCATATTCAGCACGGCGATGGAGGCGAGCACGCTGTCGCTCGAGTAGAGGAAGATCACCGCCGAGGTGGTGGTCATGGCGTTGACGAACAGATAGATAAAGATTTCCAAGAGCGCTGGCAGGGAGGCGGGCAGGGTGACGCGCCAGAACGCCTTCCAGAGCGGAATGCGCAATGAGATGGCCACCAGCTCCAGCTCCTTGGGCAGTTGCTTGAGGCTGGTCAGCGCCGTCATATGGCCCACTGTGTAGTAGTGGATGACGCAGGAGAGCACCATCAGCGGCAGAGTGCCATAGAGGCTGCCAAACAGCGGATTGCCGTTGAAAAAGAAGATGTAACCCAGCCCCAGCACCATGCCGGGCACCGCCAGCGACAGCATGGCAAGCAGATGCAGCAACTGGCGTAGCCATGCAAAGTGGCGCCCCTTCTCCTGGGCCCAGGCCAGCACCATCACCAGCACTGTGCCCACAAGGGCGGTAAAAAGACCCAACTGCAAGGTATTGGTAAAGGGCTGCCAGCCGTAGACGCTGTTGCTGTCAAAGGCGTAGTGATCCAGCGTCAGCCCGAGGTTGTAGGGCCAGAACTGCACCAGGGAGCCATAAACCGCCATCCCGACCAGCGCCAGAAACAGCAGGGCCCAGAGGGTGCACCAGCCTAGCGCCAGCAGATCCCGTAGCCGATGGGGTTTGGGCTGATAGGGCACCGCCTTGGTGCTGCTCTGCTCCTGCATCTTGCTACGCACCCTGTGTTCCAGCGCAAAGCTCAAGAGCGCCGGCAGCAGCAGGGTGACGCTGGCAACGGCGCCCAGCGAGAAGTTCTGCATCCCGATTACCTGCCGGTAGATGTCGGTAGCCAGCACGCTGTACTGGCCGCCAATCACCTTGGCCACCCCGAAGTCGCAGATGGTGAGGGTGAAGACCGCTATGGCGGCGCTCAAAAGGCCATAGCGGGCGGTAGGCAGAGTGACGGTGACAAAGGTGCGCCAGCCGCTGCTGCCGAGCACCCGGGAGGCTTCATAGAGGCGGGCATCGCTCTGACCGAGCGCCGTGATGAGGATCATCAGGGCGTGGGGAAAGCACCAGAAGCCAAGGCCAATGACGATACCGATGGGGCCGTAGATGCTCTCGCCGCCGAGCAGCCCCTTGGCGATCCCCTGATTGCCAAACCAGTAGACCAGACTGATGGCGGGCAGCAGAGAGGGCATCAAGAGCGGGATCAAACCGATGAGGCGAAACAGGGGCTTGCCCGGCATGCAGGTGCGGGTGAGGGCATAGGCGTAGCCAAAGGCGATGGTCACCACCAGCGCGGTGATTAAAACCCCGAGCCAGAGGGTGTTGCCTATGGTGCGCCCCAGATGAGGGGAGTCGAAGTAGGCGCTGAAGTTGGCAAGGCCCACCCAGAGGCCGTTCTCATCCTGCAGGCTCTTTTGCAGCATGGTGAGCAGCGGTAGCAGCAGGCCGCCGGTGAGCAGGGCGATGCCAAGCAAAAGCAGGATCAGCTGCAGCAGTTGATCCCGGCTCCAGCCGCGACAAAGCCGCTGCCAACGAGAGTCTTGGCGGGCTGTCGCTGGCGGCAGCAGGGAGGAGGTCGCAAGGGGGGCTGTCATGGGCGATCTCCTTCAAACAGCTGCATCGCTCCGGCGGGCCAGTGCAGCGAGCAGCGCATGCCGCTGCGCCAGCCACCCTGTTCGTGGCGGGGCAGCTCGTGGGTCGGGCGCTCCACCAGGATCTGCTGCGGGCCCAGATAGGTGTCGGCGGTGCAGATGAGGCGCTGGGCGGCGCCGAGAAACTCCACCTGATCGATGGTTGCTTCAACGCCATGCTGACCAAGACAGGGTTCGCTCGGCGCACTCAGGGTGATCGCCTCGGGGCGGATCGCCACCTGCAATTTGCTACCGGCCGCCGCCCGGTTGGCCAGTGTCAGCGGTTGCTCGTTGAGGCGCACTTGAGTGGGGCCGAGCACCAGGGTCTCGAGGAAGTTCATGGTGCCGACAAAGCTTGCCACGAAACGGCTGGCAGGCTGGTGGTAGATCGCTTGTGGCGTGCCTACCTGTACGATGCGGCCGCCTTCCATCACCACGATGCGATCGGCCATGGTCAGCGCCTCTTCCTGATCGTGGGTCACCATGATGGTGGTGATGCCAAGGCGCTGCTGCAGGGCGCGGATCTCGCTGCGAAGGTGGGTGCGCACCAGCGCATCCAGCGCGCTGAGCGGTTCGTCCAGCAGCAACAGACCGGGGGAGAGGGCCAAGGCCCGGGCCAGCGCCACCCGCTGTTGCTGGCCGCCGGAGATCTGGCTCGGGTATTTGTGGGACTGGGCAGTGAGGTCCACCAGCCCCAGCCAGTGATCGACCCGCTCCTTGATGAGATCCCGTGCCAGCCCCTGATTCTCAAGGCCGAAGGCGATGTTCTGGGCCACCGTCAGGTTGGGGAAGAGGGCATAGGACTGAAACACGATGCCAAAGTCGCGCTGCTGGGGCGGCAGCTGGGAGATATTGCGCCCCCCTTGCCAGATCTCGCCGCTGTCCGGCAGATCCAGCCCGGCGATGGCTCTGAGCAAGGTGGTCTTGCCGCAGCCGGAGGGGCCGAGAAAGCAGATAAACTCCCCCGGCTCAATGGTCAGAGAGATCCCCTTGAGGGCCTGAAAAGTCCCAAACTGCTTGTTGAGATGTTGAATGTCCAGATAGGGCTGGGTCATGGTGCGACTCGCTACTGATTTGGTATATACCAGTTTGCGGGTGAAGTGTGACGATCAGGTGATCGGGGGATGACGGCTTGATGACAGTCAGATGACATCGGGTCGCCAGCAGCTAGCTTGGTCGCTTGTGGATGGGCGGGGTTACCAATTGAGGGTGAAACAAAGTGGGGGCGATGCCAAAAAACGAAGGCCAACCTGGGTTGGCCTTCGGCAATCTGTTTATCAGCCTGGGTGCATTGGCATTGTTCAAACCAGCCCTAAATGGGATTACTGCTTAGCTTCGGTCTTGCCGTCGAAGCTGGCGCTCCACTGGGCCAGGATGGTGTTGCGCTCGCGGGCAGCCCAGCCAAAGTCGTTGTCGATCATCTGGCCTTTGATGTTGGCGGGATAGCCGGCTCTGGGCTTGGCCACCTCCGGGATGGCGACCACTGCGAATGACTTGTTGTAGAGGGCGTTGGCCTGCTCGGTGGCGGCAAAGTCCAGCAGCTGTTTGGCTGCATCCAGCTTGGGGGTGCCCTTGATGATGGCGGCGGCTTCCATATCCCAGCCCGAGCCCTCTTTCGGGAACACCACCTCGATGGGGGCACCCTTGGCCTTGAGGCTGGTAGCCGGGAAGTCGAAGGAGATACCGATCACCGTCTCGCCGCTGGCAGCCAGCTTGCAGGGAGCTGAGCCCGAGTGGGTATAACGGTCGATGTTCTGGTGCAGGCCATTCATAAATTGCCAGCCCTGCTGCTCGCCCATGGTCTGCAGCCAGCCGGCGACGCTCAGGTAGCCGGTGCCGGAGGAGCTGGGGTTGGGCATGATCACCTTGCCCTTGTAGACGGGCTTGGTGAGGTCGGCCCAGCTGGTGGGCGCCGGGATCCCCTGTTTTTCCGCCTCTACCTTGTTGAAGCAGATGGCGCTGAAGAAGGCGTCCAGACCGATCCAGTGTGGCTCGGCCTTGCTGTCGCGAAAGCGGCTGTCGAGCTTCTCCAGCCCTTTCGGGGCATAGGCATTGAGCATCTGCTGCTGATCGAGCTGCATCAGGCTGGTGGCCGCCAGCCCCCACACCACATCTGCCTTGGGCTGGGCTTTTTCCGCCAGCAAGCGGGCGGTGACCACGCCGGTGGAGTCGCGCACCCACTTGATGTTGATGTCCGGATGCTGGCGTTCGAACGCGGTTTTCAGCTCGCTGAGCTGTTCCGGTTCGAAGGCGGTGTAGACGGTGAGATCGGTCGCGGCCAGTGCCGGGGCTGTCGTGGCAGCCAGCACGGCGGCGGCCAGCAGATGGGTTCCCTGTTTCATCCTCTTCTCCATATAAGTTGGCTTGGTATAAACCAGATTGGTCGAGAGAGAGGCTAGGGGATCTTTATGACGTGACCGTGACGGCCCCGTGACGTTTTGCTGTTCCTGATGTGTCCGCGACTAATCCTGGGTATCCACCTCGATCTCCAGACTGTCGTGGCGCCAGTACTCCAGATCGAAGTCAAGCACCCGGCCGTGCTGATCGAAGTTGAGTCGCTCGAGGCGCAGGGCGGGCAGACCGGCGGTGGCCCCCAGCGCCTTGGCTACCTCGTCCGGCAGGGCGGTAGGGAAGAAGCGCACCTGCATGCGGGCGTAGTGAAGATCGTAATGGGCCTGATAGATCTCGGTCAGGCTGCCGTTGAGATCCAGCTCCAGCAGGCCCGGTACCCGCTCTGGCAGGCAGTGATTCTCGCAATAGCAGATGGCGCGCCCGTTGGCGTAGCGCAGCCGCTTGAGCAGAAACAGGCTGTCGAACGGCTTGAGCTGCAACTGCGCCATCAACGCGGGCGGCACTGCCTGGCGGCTTTTCTCCAGCAGCTCGGTGCGCGGCTCCCCCCCTTGCTCCCGCACTATCTGGTGAAAGTTGGAGGTGCGTCTGGGGTTCAAGCGAAAGCGCGGCGGGGTGACGAACCAGCCGCGGCGATCCTCCCGATAGATAAGGCCATTGGCCTCCAGCTGCACCAGGGCCTCGCGGATGGTGACCCGGGTAGTGGCGTAGAGTTCCCCCAGCAACCGCTCGGAGGGAAGCTTGTCGTTGGGGGCCAGGCCCCCCGCCAGGATCTGGTTGGCGAGGGCATCCTTGATCTGCAGGTATTGGGGTTTGCTCATGAAAATCCCTGGTTGTGCAATGAGTTGGGCAATGGTCTGGTCATCGGCCAGGTCGCTAAGCGTAGGTATCAACGTGCATTGGTAAAGACCAGTGTTGCCCCTGTTGTTCAGGCTTCCTAGATTATCGCGATCCCGGCGCCGAAAATGAATTTTTTGTTGCACGTAAGGCCACCCCTTTGACCTTGGCGGGGGAGTTACCCACAATGCGCTCATTCTGGTATATACCAAAAGGAGTGAAGTCATGACCCATATTCCTGCGGCCCCTGCCGCCGTCGATTACCTGCTGCTGACCCCGGGCCCCCTCTCGACCACCGCCACGGTGCGCGCCGCCATGCTGCAAGACAGCTGCACCTGGGATGCGGACTACAACCAGGGCGTGGTGGAGCCCATCCGCCGCGAGCTGGTGCGCCTCGCCACTGGCCCTGAATATGAGAGCGACTACAGCGCCGTACTGCTGCAGGGGAGCGGCAGCTATGTGGTGGAGAGCGTGCTGGGCTCGGCGATAGGCGTCGACGAGTGTCTGCTGATCATCAACAACGGCGCCTACGGCGCCCGCATGGGGGAGATGGCCCGCTGCCTTGGCCTGCGCCACCATGAGCTCGACTGCGGCGAGACCACCCGCCCCGAACCCGCCGCCATCGAGGCGATGCTGGCGCGCCACCACGAGATCACCCATCTGGCCATGGTGCACTGCGAGACCACCACCGGCATGCTCAACCCGCTTGAGGAGGTGGCTGAACTCTGCCAGCGCCGCGGCATTCGCCTGATCGTCGATGCCATGAGCAGCTTTGGCGGCATCCCCATCGACATGGGGCGCCTTGGCATCGAGTTTCTCATCAGCTCTGCCAACAAGTGCATTCAGGGGGTGCCGGGCTTTGGCTTTGTCATCGCCCGTCGCGTGGCGCTCACGGCCTGCGCCGGTCGCGCCCGCTCGGTCTCCCTCGACCTGCACGCTCAGTGGCAGACCATGGAGCAGCAGGGGGGCAAGTGGCGCTTTACCTCGCCCACCCATACCGTGCTCGCCTTCGCCCAGGCCCTGCGTGAACTGGATGAAGAAGGGGGGATCGCCGCCCGCCATCAGCGCTATAGCGAGAACCAGCGCACCCTGGTGGATGGTATGGCGGCGCTTGGCTTTGCGCCGCTGCTGCCAGAAACATGGCAATCCCCCATCATCACCGCCTTCTACTCCCCGGCGCACCCGGATTACCGCTTTGCTGACTTCTACCAGCGGCTCAAGGGGCAGGGTTTTGTCATCTATCCGGGCAAGGTCTCGCAAGCCGATTGCTTTCGCATCGGCAATATCGGTGACGTGACGCCGGAGCGGGTGCGGGATCTGCTCGCCGCCATAGCCTGTGCCTGCTACTGGCGAGGGGATGCGCGATGACCAGCGTTCTGGCTCAGGGCCGCGAGCAGCGTGACCATAAGCTGCACGGCAGTGGCCGCGCCGACAGTGAAGGGGATATCAACCTCGGCGAGGGGCGCTCACGCTGGTGGGCGGGTCAGAGCGAAGATGTACAGGCCGGATTGGCAGAAGATAGCCGCTACTTTCTCCATCAGGCCCTCTCCACCCCCTGTCTGGATCTGATTGAGGGGGCGCAGGGGAGCTGGCTGACCAGCGTATCGGGCAAGCGCTACCTCGATTTTCACGGCAACAGTGTCCATCAGCTGGGCCATGGTCACCCCAGAGTGGTGGCCGCGGTGCAGCAGCAACTCGCCGACTTGCCGTTCGCCCCCCGCCGCTACACCCATCAGGTCGCCATCGACTGCGCCCGCACTCTGGCCGAACTGGCCCCGGACGATCTCAACCGGGTGCTGTTCGCCCCCGGCGGCAGCGAGGTGGTGGGGATTGCCCTGAAGCTTGCCCGTTTCATCACCGGCAACAGCAAGGTGGTATCCCTGTGGGATGCCTTTCACGGCGCCTCCCTCGATGCCATCTCGGTCGGCGGCGAGGCCTGTTTTCGCGCTGGCATGGGCCCGCTGATGGCCGGGGTAGAGCGCATCCCGCCACCCACCCGCTATCGCGGTGTCTGGTATCGCGGGGAGGGGGATGATCTGCACTACGCCGATTATCTGGAGTACGTCATCGAGAAAGAGGGGGGAATAGGCGCCTTTATTGCCGAGCCTATCCGCAACACCGATGTGCAGGTGCCCTCAAGGGCCTACTGGCAGCGGGTGCGGGAGATCTGCGATCGCCACAAGGTGCTGCTGATCGTCGACGAGATCCCCAATGCCCTGGGTCGCACCGGCCACTGGTTCAGCTTCGAGGAGTTTGGCATCGAGCCCGACATCATCTGCCTTGGCAAGGGGTTGGGGGGCGGGGTGGTGCCGTTTGCCGCGCTCATCACCCGCGATCGTTTCAATCAGGCGGCGGCCATCTCGCTCGGTCACTACACCCACGAGAAGAGCCCTATCGGCTGCGCGGCGGCGCTCGCCACCATCGCCACCATCCGTGAAGAAGGGTTGCTGGCCAAGGTGCAGGAGGATGGCCGCTTGATGGCGTGCGAGCTCGCGGCGCTTGCCGAACGCCACCCGCTGATCGGGCAGGTGCGCGGCATAGGTTTGCTCTGGGCGCTCGATCTGGTGGTCGATCACCAGAGTCGCATCCGCAACAGCCAGGCCGCCGAGCGGCTGCTCTACCGCTGCCTGGAACTGGGGCTCAGCTTCAAGGTCTCCCAGGGCAACGTCATCCAGCTCTCGCCCCCGCTCAATATCGCCCGCGCCGATCTGGTGCGCGCCATCGCCATTCTCGATCGCGCCCTCGGCGAGATCGCGTCTTCACCGCAACAGGAACACCACCATGACTGACTTGCAGACTGCCATCCACCCGACCACAGACATAGAGGCGCTGATCCTCGACTGGGCCGGCACCGTCGTCGATTTCGGCTCCTTCGCCCCCACCTCCATCTTTGTCGAGGCCTTCGCCCGCGCCTATGACTTTGCTGTGACCCTGGATGAGGCGCGCCAGCCCATGGGGCTGGGCAAGTGGGACCATATCGCGGCGCTCGGCCGGCTGCCCTCGGTGGATGCGCGCTGGCAGGCCCGCTTTGGCCACCCCATGAGCCACGCCGAGGTGGACCACCTCTATCACACCTTTATGCCGCTGCAGATTGCCGCCGTGACCCGCTTCGCCGCCCCCATCCCGGGTGTGCTGCCGGTGCTGGAGGCTCTGCGAGCTCAAGGGCTGCGCATCGGCTCCTGCTCCGGCTACCCCCGTCCCGTGATGGAGGCGCTGGTACCGGCGGCGGCCGATCACGGCTATCGCCCGGATCACTGGGTCGCCACCGATGACCTCAAGGCAGGTGGTCGCCCCGGCCCCTGGATGGCGCTGGCCAACGTGATTGAGCTGGGGGTGAGCGCGGTGCATCGCTGCATCAAGGTGGATGATGCCGTGCCGGGTATCAGCGAAGGGTTGAATGCGGGCATGTGGACCGTAGGTCTGTCGGTCTCCGGCAACGAGTTTGGCGCCACCTGGGAAGCGTTTTCCGCCATGAGCGAGGCGGAGATCGCCACTAGGCGCGCACCGGCCGAGGCCAAACTGCGGGCGGCGGGGGCTCATTACGTGATCGATACCCTGGCCGACATCGCTCCGGTCATCGCCGATATCAACCGCCGTCTGGCAGCAGGGGAGCGGCCCTGAACAAGGTGGGGTGAGAGAAGGGGAGTGCCGGCCCTGCCTGCAGGTTTTCAGGCCTATGTTCCCTGACTATCAGGCATAAAAAAACCGGCGCCTGGGCGCCGGTTTTTGTTCACCGAGACTCTATTACAGAGAGGCGGTGAAGGTACGGGTGATGACGTCTTGCTGTTGCTCTTTGGTCAAAGAGTTGAAGCGAACGGCATAACCGGATACGCGGATGGTCAACTGCGGATATTTTTCCGGGTTTTCCATGGCGTCCAGCAGCATTTCACGGTTCATCACGTTGACGTTCAGGTGCTGACCGCCTTCCAGGTTAGACTCGTGGTGGAAGTAACCATCCATCAGACCGGCCAGGTTGGCTTTCTGGGCTTCCATGTCTTTACCCAGCGCGTTCGGCACGATGGAGAAGGTATAGGAGATACCATCTTTGGCGTAAGCGAACGGCAGCTTGGCGACGGAAGTCAGGGAAGCAACGGCACCCTTCTGGTCACGACCGTGCATCGGGTTGGCACCCGGGCCGAACGGCGCACCGGCGCGACGACCATCCGGGGTGTTACCGGTCTTCTTGCCGTACACCACGTTGGAGGTGATGGTCAGCACGGACTGGGTAGCCACGGCACCACGGTAGGTGTTCAGCTTCTGAATCTTCTTCATGAAGCGCTCAACCAGGTCGCAGGCGATGTCATCGACGCGAGCGTCGTTGTTACCGAACTGCGGGTACTCGCCTTCGATTTCGAAGTCGATGGCCACGCCATCTTCGTCACGAACCGGCTTGACCTTGGCGTACTTGATGGCAGACAGGGAGTCAGCCGCCACGGACAGACCGGCGATGCCGCAAGCCATGGTGCGATAGACGTCACGGTCGTGCAGCGCCATCAGAGAGGCTTCGTAGCTGTACTTGTCGTGCATGTAGTGGATGATGTTCAGCGCGGCAACGTATTGCTTGGCCAGCCAGTCCATGAAGTGATCCAGACGATCCATCACGTCGTTGTACTCGAGGTACTCGGAGGTGATCATGTCGGTCTTCGGACCCACCTGCAGCTTCATCTTCTCGTCCATACCGCCGTTGATGGCGTACAGCATGGTCTTGGCCAGGTTGGCACGAGCACCGAAGAACTGCATCTGTTTGCCGACGATCATCGGGGACACGCAGCAAGCGATGGCGTAGTCATCGTTGTTGAAGTCCGGACGCATCAGGTCGTCGTTCTCATACTGAACGGAAGAGGTCTCGATGGATACCTTGGCGCAGTACTTCTTGAAACCGACCGGCAGCTTCTCGGACCACAGGATGGTCAGGTTCGGCTCAGGGGACGGGCCCATGGTGTACAGGGTGTTCAGCATACGGAAGCTGTTCTTGGTGACCAGGGTACGGCCGTCAACGCCCATACCAGCCAGGGTCTCGGTAGCCCACATCGGGTCGCCGGAGAACAGTGAATCGTATTCCGGGGTACGCAGGAAGCGAACCATACGCAGCTTCATGACCATGTGGTCCATCAGCTCCTGGGCTTCTTGCTCGGTGATCAGGCCTTTTTGCAGGTCACGCTCGATGTAGATGTCCAGGAAGCTGGAGGTACGACCGAAGGACATGGCCGCGCCGTTCTGGGACTTGACCGCCGCCAGGTAGGCGAAGTAGGTCCACTGTACGGCTTCTTTGGCGGTCTTGGCCGGAACGGAGATGTCGCAACCATATTTGGCAGCCATCACCTTCATCTGGGCCAGGGCACGGTGCTGCTCGGAGATCTCTTCGCGCAGACGGATGGTGGCTTCCAGGTTGACACCGTTTTCCAGGTCAGCCTGCAGGGACTTGAACTGGGCCAGTTTGTCGGCCATCAGGAAGTCGATACCGTACAGGGCAACACGACGGTAGTCACCGATGATACGGCCACGGCCGTAGGCATCCGGCAGACCGGTGATGACGCCGGACTTGCGGCAGTTCAGGATGTCTTTGGTGTAGACGTCGAACACACCCTGGTTGTGAGTCTTGCGGTACTCGGTGAAGATCTTCTCGACCATGGGGTCCAGCTGACGACCGTACACTTCGCAAGAGGTCTTGACCATCTTGATACCGCCGTTGGCGATGATGGCGCGCTTGAGCGGCTTGTCGGTCTGCAGACCAACGATTTGCTCCAGGCTCTGATCGATATAGCCGGCATCGTGAGCGGTAATGGTGGAGGGCAGGTCGGTATCAAAATCGACCGGCGCGTGGGTGCGGTTCTCGATCTTGATGCCTTCCATGACCTTGTCCCACAGCTTGGTGGTAGCTTCGGTCGCGCCAGCCAGGAAGGACTCATCACCTTCATACGGGGTGTAGTTCTTCTGGATGAAGTCACGGGTGTTGACAGAGGTCTGCCATTCACCGGCCGCGAAGCCTTCCCATGCTTTTTGGAACTGTTCGTTAAGTTCTGCCATTTTCATTACCTCTCAAGGTATTTATGTGTCTGCCGCCATCCTTAATGATGGCGACGGAAGATAAACCAGTAAGTCAGCCCAACCATGACGCCACCACCAATGATATTACCTATGGTGACAGGAATGAGGTTGTGCAGGACGAAGTTGGATACGGTCAGGTCGGCAAAGGTCGCCGGGTCCTGGCCGATGGCCTGCCAGAATTCCGGGCCTGCGACGCTGTGAATGGCGATGCCGACCGGGATCATAAACATGTTTGCGATGCTGTGCTCAAAACCGGAGGCGACGAACATGGCGACGGGGAGCAGCATGACCATCACCTTGTCGGTGGCACTGCGGGCGCCGAACGCCATCCACACGGCGAGACACACCATGAGGTTGCAGAGGATGCCAAGCGCCACGGCTTCGAAGAAGGTGTGGTGGATCTTGTGCTGGGCCACCTTGAGGGCGTTGAGGCCCCACTGACCATCTGCCGCCATGTATTCGGCCGACATGATGATGAGCCCGACGATAATGAGACCGCCGATGAGGTTGCCGAAGTAGACCAGTCCCCAGTTCTTGAACAGTTGGGCCCAGGTGATGCGGTTGGCTGCCTTGGCCACCAGGGTGAGGGTGGTAGAGGTGAACAGCTCGGCGCCGAGCAGCACGCAGAGGATCAGGCCAAGAGCGAAACAGAGACCGCCGACCAGCTTGCTGAGGCCCCAGGCCACATTGCCGGCACCCGTGGTGACTGTGATGTAGAAGACGAAAGCGATGGCGATGAAGGCGCCAGCTGTGATGGCCAGGGGGATGACCTTGTATGCGGGCTTGGTGGCCTTGGCATAGGTTATATCTTCTGCCAGTGCAGCGATGGCTTCTGGCTTGAGACAATCAAAGGGAGATTCTGCTTTCAATTCTCATGTACCTGATGTTTTGCCTGTGGAAATCATAACAAAGGGCCAGATCGTCAAAATTGACTCCGATCAAGAATTGCAGATTGTGAATGTAATTTTACTACAAATATTTGAGTCCCCCGGCAGCGATTCTTTACACCAGGTTTCAGCTGAAACAGAAACGTGGTTTTTTTAATGTCATGATTTTAAACAATTTATTTTTCATCCCTGAAAAAGTGTGCCGGCAAGGCATCTTTGCGTCTCCCCAGCACTTGCTACTCCTTGTTGGCAACCCCCTAAGAGGTATTTTTTGTTTTTTATTTCATCTTTGAATAACAAATGGCCACTTGGCAGACCATAAAAGAGAAGGGGCCATCAGGGCCCCTTCGGAATGTTACCACATCAACCCCATGAATGGGCTCGTTTGGCCTTCTGCAGCTTCTCGTAGGCAGCCAGCAGCTTCTGATGCAGCGGGAACTGGCTGAGGGAGAGATCGGCGGCAGCCAGTCCGTGGAAGCGCGCTTCACCGCTGGCGTGGGCCCAAGCCTGCGCCAGCGTCTCTTCGCCATACATGCGGGCAAACACGGCGCGGTACTGCTCGGGGTCACGATCCTCGTCCAGGAACAGCTCGACGCAGGCGCGCAGGGCACGATAGTAGTTGGCGCGATCGGCCGGGAACACCGACTGGTTGAACTCCATGGTCCAGTCGATGAGATCGAGCGCTGTGTCGAGTTCTCCGGCGGCCAGCGCCAGCATGGCTTTGAGCTCGCCCACCCGCAGGGTGTGCAGGGCGGTGCCCTTGGCGGCGGCGATGCCGAGCAGCTCGCGCACCCGGGTGCGCTCGTCGTGACCCTCTTCATCCAGCTGGTCAAACAGCGCCATGTATTGCTCCGCGTCCCACTCCAGCGCCGGCAGCGCCAGGATGGTTTCCCGCAGGTGGGCACCCATGGTGTTGTTGGCCAGCAGCAGATCTTCGGCCGGATAGATGTCGGACATGCCTGGCACCAGGATGCGGCAGGCGTAGACGCCCAGGTGCTCGTAGTCGGCGATGTAGACCGGCTGCTCCAGCTCGTGGAAGATGCCGATCAGGTGGTCGAACTCCTCCTGCGAGGTGCCGCGGAAGTCCCAGTCGGCAAACTCGAAGTCCGCATCCTGCTTGAACAGGTCCCAGCTGATGAGGCCTGAGGAGTCGATGAAGTGGGTCTCCAGGTTGTGGTGATCCGCCACCTGCTCGTTGTCAAACGAGGGTGGTACGAACACATCCAGATCCTTGAGGCTGCGGCCCTGCAGCAGCTCGGTGACGGTGCGCTCGAAGGCCACTTCGAAGCGCGGGTGGGCGCCGAAGGAGGCAAAGCAGGTGCCGTTGCTCGGGTTGAGCAGCACCACGCAGATGACCGGGTAGCGACCGCCAAGCGACGCATCGAAGCTGTAGATGGGGAAGCCTTCGGCTTCCAGCGCCTCGATGGAGGCCTTGATGCCGGGGTAACGGGCAATGACCTCGGCCGGGATCTCCGGCAGGCTCAGAGCTTCTGCGATGATCTTGTTTTTGACGTGGCGCTCGAACACCTCGGACAAGCCCTGGGTGCGGGCCTCGGTCTTGGTGTTGCCGGCGCTCATGCCGTTGGAGACGTAGAGGTTGCCGATGATGTTCATCGGGATGTAGACGGTCTGGTGATCGGACTGGCGCTCGAAGGGCAGGGCGACGATGCCGCGCTCCTCGTTGCCGGATTGCAGATCCACCAGCATGTCGGCAGTCACTTCACCGTCCGGGTTGTAGAACTTGCGGGTGAAGCTGTCGAGCAGACCGGCCGGCAGCTGATCCCCCTCGATGGGGAACCACTTCTCGTTCGGGTAGTGCACGAAGTCGCCATTGGCAACCTGCTCGCCCAGATAGAAGTCGGCGAAGAAGTAGTTGGTGGAGAGACGCTCGAAATATTCGCCAAGGGCGGAGGCGAGCGCCGCCTTCTTGCTGGCCCCCTTGCCGTTGGTGAAACAGAGGGAGCACTCCTTGTCCCGGATGTGCACGGACCAGACGTTGGGCACGGGGTTGAGCCAGGAGGCCTCTTCGATATCAAACCCCAGGGCTTGCAGCTTGGTCTGGAAACGTTCGATGGAGTCTTCCAGCGCCGCGTCCTTGCCGGGAATAAAAGTGTGGTCGGTCATCACGATATCCTGATTTTTATTGGCTCATGTTTGGCCGCAGATAATAGCAGGGGTCGGCGCGTTTGGCAGGCAAAAAACGGGGGCCATGCCCCGTTTGGCTCTCCTTTCAACCGCCCAGGGTCACGGCTCATCCGATGAATTTCAGACCCAGGAGCCCGCCGATGATCAGCAGCAGGCAGAGCACCCGGGCGAGGGTGGCCGGTTCGTTGAACAGCCAGATCCCCATCAGCACGGTGCCGACCGCGCCGATGCCGGTCCAGACCGCGTAGGCGGTGCCAAGGGGCAGCTGTTTGACCGCCATGGCGAGCAGCAGCACGCTCACCCCCATGGCAGAGAGAGTCAGCAGGGTGGGGAGGGGACGGCTGAAACCGTCGGTGTATTTGAGGCCGATGGCCCAGGCGACCTCGAACAGGCCGGCCAGCAGCAGGAGCAACCAGGACATAAGGCAGATTCCGCAGGAAGCAGGGTCGTCCCTGCGTATCAGGAGGCCTCGGGGTCGTCCCCGAGGGGCAGCGGGGCTGCCGGTCGGTCTCAATGATGCCCCAAGTCGTGACGGGATGCCAACCGGCTGCCCGCAGGTCGGCCAGGCTGACGGATATTGCAGCGAACGGCACAGAATATTGCGCAATTCGACTTGCGCCCGCCGTCACAATCCGTAATGTGGACAGACGCATTTTTCGCAACCCATATTTTGTGAACCGCTTGTAAACGGCCCGCGCCGGACAAGGGATCACGGTTATCACACTCGGTTTCTATAAGCAGCTATCCAGGGTAGGACATTATGAAAAAAGTAGGTTTGGTCGGTTGGCGTGGCATGGTGGGTTCGGTGTTGATGAGCCGGATGCAGGAAGAGAAGGATTTTGCCCGCATTCAGCCCACCTTCTTCACCACCTCCCAGGCCGGTGAGGCCGCCCCCAATTTCGGCGTCGATGCCGGCACCCTGCAGGATGCCTTCGACATCGAGGCGCTGGCCGCACAGGACGTCATCATCACCGCCCAGGGCGGCGACTACACCAAGGATGTCTATCCGCGCCTGAAAGCCGCCGGCTGGCAGGGTTACTGGATTGATGCCGCCTCCTCCCTGCGCATGGAGAAGGACGCGGTCATCATCCTGGATCCGGTCAACGGCGACGTCATCGAACATGCCCTGAACGACGGCATCAAGACCTTCGTCGGCGGCAACTGCACCGTCAGCCTGATGCTGCTGGCCCTGGGTGGCCTGTTCAAGGCCGATCTGGTGGAGTGGGTGAGCGTGGCCACCTATCAGGCTGCCTCCGGCGGCGGTGCGCGCCACATGCGTGAGCTGGTCACCCAGATGGGGCTGCTGCGTGATGAAGTGGCTGTGGAGCTGGCGGATCCCGCCTCCGCCATCCTCGACATCGAGCGCAAGATCACCGAGAAGACCCGCTCCGGCACCCTGCCGGTGGACAACTTCGGCGTACCGCTGGCCGGTGGCCTCATCCCCTGGATCGACACCAAGCTCGACAACGGCCAGAGCCGCGAAGAGTGGAAGGGCCAGGCCGAGACCAACAAGATCCTGGGTATCGAAAACGCCGCCATTCCGGTGGATGGCCTGTGCGTGCGCATCGGTGCCCTGCGCTGCCACAGCCAGGCCTTCACCATCAAGCTGAAAAAGGATGTGCCGCTAGCCGAGATCGAAGCCCTGCTGGCCGCCCACAACGACTGGGTGAAAGTGATCCCCAACGATCGCGACATCACCGCCCGCGAGCTGACCCCGGCCGCCGTCACCGGCACCCTCAGCATCCCGGTCGGTCGTCTGCGCAAGCTCAACATGGGTCCGGAGTATTTGGCCGCCTTCACCGTGGGCGACCAGCTGTTGTGGGGCGCCGCCGAGCCGCTGCGCCGCATGCTCAACATCCTGCTGGACCGCGGGTGATGGCAATCGGGAACGACGACAGGGGGCTCAGGCCCCCTGTTTTTTTGGCAGGAACCGGGCAGGCTCGATGCCATTGACGCTGCAAGGCATGGGGTCTTCGTTTTGTAATGCAGTGGCACTGTTATTAACTAAATAGATATTAACAGTGGCGCATCGATTATTTCCTGACTGAGCAGTCAGTGCCGGAAATATATTCCCGCAGCCGCCCTGGTAGCCGACTCGTTCTATTCCATCTGTACCACAAAATAGGGTGCGGTGGGCTCGCGGGATGGGCGGGATATATGCCTTGTTACAAATGAATATCCATTCAAGATATCCACTGCGAGCCCGATTGATTACACTGACCGCCTGGCCAGGCCGATACCACGAGGCCGTGGCGCCAGGTGATCCGACGCGGCGTGGCGGCCGGCTCGCGGCAGCCCCGTGGGGGGCGAAAATAATATTTATATGCTCAATAGTGCGCGTTACGCCCATGGCGTGCCGTCGCCGTTTTCCCCTTGCTGCGAGACCAATGAAGGGCAGCAACGGTGACCCATAATAATGTTCAGGTTCGAGAATTGGGAAATTACATGAGAGTCGTGTGGAGTTTGCTCTATTTCTTCAGTGTCTTGGCCTTGGCCGGCCCCGCGCTGGTCAAGGAGCAGAAAAAAGTGGCCGATCCCTTGATCGTGCCCTATCAGCAATATCGGCTCGACAATGGCCTGACGGTGATCCTGACCCAGGATCACTCCGATCCCCTGGTGCACGTGGCGGTCCACTACCGGGTGGGGCTGGAAGAAGAGGCGCCGGGCCAGTCCGGGCTGGCCCACCTGTTCGAGCACATGATGTTTCAGGGCTCGGCTCACGCGGGGGAGGAGGGCCATAACCGCCTGCTGCAACAGATGGGATCAAAGGATGTGAACGGCTGGACCCAGGAGGATCAGACCCGCTATTTCCAGACGCTGCCGGCCAATCAGCTGGAGAAGGTACTCTGGCTGGAGGCGGATCGCATGGGGTTTCTGCTTGATACCCTCTATCAGCAGAAGCTGGACGTGCAGCGCGACATCATCAAGAACGAGCGCGCCAACCTGATCGAAGATCAACCCTATGGGCGCTTCTATGAGGCGCTGAATCGCACGCTTTACCCGCCCAATCACCCCTACTTCAACACGCCGTTTGGCCGGGCTGCAGATCTGGATCGCCTCACTCTGGAGGATGTGCGCCAATTCTTCCTGCGTTGGTATGGGCCCAACAACGCCACCCTGGTGATCGGCGGTGACATTCAGCCGGCCCAGACCCTGGCCTGGGTCGAGCGCTATTTCGGGGCCTTGCCCGCCACTCCGGCCCAGACTCGGCCGCTGGTGCGGCCGGTGACGCTGAAGAAGAGCCGCTATCGCACCCTGACCGATCGGGTGGCCGAACCCCTGCTGGTGCTGGCCTATCCGACCGTCTCTGCCAGTGATCCCGGGGTCGAGGCCCTCGATCTGCTGGCGGATCAGCTGGGGGGCTCGGCCAGTGGCCTGCTGCAGCGAGAGCTGCAGCAAAGCGGCAGGCTGGTCTCCGTCTTTGCCAGCCATGAATGCAATGTGCTGGCATGCAAGTTGATGATCCATGCCATTCCCAATCTGGCCAAAGGGGCCGAGCTTGGCCCCATCAAGGCGGAGATCGATCGGGTCATCGGCCAGCTCGTCAGCGACGGGGTCTCCCGCGAGCAGCTTGCCCACTCGGTCAATGCCCTGCGCGCCAAACGGATTTGGCCGCTGGACAGCGTGGCCGGCAAGGTGGAGCAGCTGGGCACAGGTTATACCCTGTTTCAGGATCCCAACTTCCAGTATCGCAACCTCAAGCGCCTTGCCCGGGTGACGCCGGCCGATCTGCAGCGGGCATTGACGCGCTATGTGTTGAACAAGCCCAGGGTGGTGCTGAGCGTGGTGCCGGCCGAGCATCCCGAGTGGCAGGCGGGCAACCCCAACTTCGTCGAGCCGCCCCCCTTGCCGCTGGCCCGGCCGCAGCAGACGCTGGCTCCCAGACAGATCGAGGAGACCCTGGATCGACGCCAGGAGCCGGCCAGTGGCGGTGCCTTGCCGGTGCCCATGCCGACCCTGTGGCATGCCAAGCTGGGTGAGCGGGTCTCTCTGCTCGGTCACTACAGCGACGAAGTGCCGGCCTTTGCCATGAGCATCAACTGGCCGGGCGGTGAGCGGGCCGAGCCGCAGGGCAAGGGCGGGGTCGCCACCCTGACTGACGCCATGCTCTCCCTTGGCAGCGAACAGCTGCAGGAGGCGAGCATCGAGGAGCGGGCGCGCCAGCTGGGAGCCAGCATCAGATTCGAACATGGTGAGGAGCGCAGCTCCATCGAGGTCCAGGGGCTCACCTCCCATTTCGAGGAGGTGCTGGCGCTGGTACGGGAATTGGTGCTGCAGCCCGCCATGCGCAGCGCCGATTTCGAGCGCAGCCAGTTTGACTACAGCCAGTGGCTGCAACAGCTGGCTCGCGATCCCCAGTGGCAGGCGGACTGGCAGTTCGGCGCCCTGCTCAAGGGGAACAAGCCGCTGGATCCCGTGGCCAGCCTGCGGGCGCTGACCCTGGACGATGTGCGCCATTTTTATCAGTCGGTCCATCGCAGCGGGGAAGCCCAAGTGGTGGTGAGCGGGGATCTGGCTCAGGAGCGGGTGATGAAAGCCCTCGGGTTCTTGGTCGAGCCAGCGGGTCAGCCGGCGGCCCTGCGCTCTCTGGAGTGGCGTGGGCAGCAGGCCAAACGGGCCATCTATCTGCTGGACAATCCCGGGGCTGCGCTTAGCCAGATCCGGGTGGGGCGGCGCGCCATGGCGGAGGATGCCTTCGGCGAGCAGTACCTGACCCGGCTGATGAATGTCTCCCTCGCCGAGCGGTTGAACATCCGGCTGCGTGAGGAGCTGGGTTACACCTACTTTATCGGCGCTACCTTCGAGGGCAACGTCGATGCGGGTTATTTCCTGCTGCAAAGCAGCGTGCGCAGCGCAGTGACCGGGGCGGCGTTGCGGCAGATCCTGCAGGAGCTCGACAAGTATCAGCGGCTGGGGCCGACCCGGCTGGAGGTGCGTACCCTGCGGGATCGGGTGCTCAATGGCCAGGCGCTCGACTACGAGACGCTGCCGCAGGAGGTGGCCTACATGCAACCCATCCTGCTCAAAGGGTGGCCGCAGGATTATGTGGAGCAGCAGGTGCAGCAGGTGAGCCAGCTTTCCCCCTTTACCCTGCGCGAGCTGGCCCGCCGCTGGCTCGATCCCGACGACATGGTGATCCTGGTGGTGGGGGATGCCAAGACGCTGGCCCCTGAGCTGGCCGGGTTGGGCTGGCCGGTGCAGCGCCTCTCTCCCTAGCGGGTTGCCCCTATTGGGCGACGGCCGCAAGCAAAACAGCCCGCCCCCTGGCAGGGGGCGGGCTGTTTTTTCATTCAAAAGAGACAGACGGTCAGAGCAGGGCCAGGGCGGCGGCCAGATCGGCGATCAGATCGTCGGCGTCCTCCACCCCGATGCTGAAGCGGATGAGATCGTCATTGACCCCGGCGGCGAGGCGGCTCGCCTCGTCCATGGCGGCGTGGGTGGTGCTGGCCGGATGGCAGGCCAGGCTCTCGAGATCCCCCAGGCTCACCGCCTGCACGAACAGCTGCAGGTTGTCGAGCAGGGTGGCGCAGCGCTCAAACCCACCTTCCAGCTCGATGCTCACCATGCCGCCAAAACCGCTGGCGAAGGCGCCGAGGGCATCGTGGCCCGGATGGTTGGCAAGCCCCGGGTAGATCACCTTCTTCACCGCCGGATGGGCGGCCAGGAAGTCGGCCACCTGCTGGGCGTTGTGCAGGTGGGCATCCATGCGCAGGGGCAGGGTCTTGACCCCGCGCTGCAGCAGGTAGGCCTCCTGCGGGCCGATGGGGGAGCCGATGTGCTTGAGGGCCACGGTACGGATCGACTTCATCAGCACGTGCGAGCCCGCCACCACCCCGGCGATGATGTCGCCGTGGCCGCCCAGGTACTTGGTGCCGCTGTGCATGACGATGTCGATGCCAAGCTCGAGCGGGCGCAGCAGATAGGGGGTGAGGAAGGTGTTGTCACACACCGTGATGGCGCCCACCTTGCGGGCCGCCTCCACCACCACCCGCGGATCCACCACCTTGAGGGTGGGGTTGGTCAGGGTTTCGAACAGTACCACCTTGGTGGCGGGGCGGATGTTGGCCAGCAGATCCTGATCGCTCTCGTAGGCGGTGACCTTGATGCCGGCGCGGCTGAAGGTCTGCTTGAGAAACGCATCGGTGCCGCCGTAGAGCGGGCCGATATAGGCCACTTCATCGCCGCTGTCGGCCAGGGCATACATGATGGCGCTCACCGCCGCCATGCCGCTCGCCACCACCAGCGCCTCGTCAGCGCCTTCCAGCGCCGCCAGCTTCTGCTCCAGCTCGGCGGTGGTGGGGTTGCCAAAGCGGCTGTAGATAAAGCCGGGGGCTTGACCTGCGAAGCGCTCCTTGCCCGCCTGGGCGTTGAAGTAGCTGAAGGTGCTGCTCTGGTAGAGCGGGGTGGTGAGGGCGCCGGTCTGGGGATCGATCCGCTGGCCGCTGTGCACGCTCATGGTTTTGAATTTCATTGTATTGCTCCGTCATTGCCAGGCTGTGGTCCAACTGCTTGTGTCGTTTGAAGGGGGCGTCGCGGCGCCCCCCGTCTATTAGGTATGGCAGCGTCAGGCGAGTTGTGGCTCGCGCCGTTCGCGCTTTGTAGTTTGCCCGTTTGTCATCTGCGGATTGGCTGACGGCGGGGCGACGCCATAGTGGCGGGCCGCCACATCCGGGTGGGAGCGCAGCCTCCCTTTGAGTACGTTCTCCCCCACCTGATAAAAGAGCGGGTTGGTCGGGTCGCTCTCGGGCCCCAGCGCCTGGGCTGCCAGCGCGGGGGAGAGGCTGAGCAGCGGCACGGTGGCATCCAGCCGCGCCGCCATGAAGAAGGCGCAGGAGAGGCGCGAGACGCCGGGCGGCGGGCTTGCCACCCGGTGCAGGGTGGCCTTGAGGTAGCCGTTGGAGGCGAGCTCCAGCAGCTCGCCGATGTTGACCACCAGGGCGCCCGGCAGGGGCGGCGCCGAGATCCAGCCATTCGCTGTCTCCACCTCGAGCCCGGAGTGATGATCCTGCATCACCAGGGTCAGGTAGCCGGGATCCTTGTGGGCACCCACCCCCTGACCACTGCCCCCCTCGGCTTGCCCCGGGTAGTGAATGAGCTTCATGTGCTGATAGGGGGCACCGCGAATGCTGTCGTCAAACACCCCGGCCGGTTGTTCCAGCACCTCGGCGAAGGCGGCCAGCAGGGTGAGGCTGATGGCGCTCAACTTCTCCTGCCACGCCAGCAGCTGCGCCTGCATGTCGGGCAGGGCTATGGGCCACTGGTTGGGGCCGATGAGCCGCTGCCAGGGTTCACGGATCTGCGTCGAAGGCAGGGCCTGCGCCTCGTTCATGATATCGAACTGCTCGCGCAGATCCGGCCGCGCCCGGGTGAGCTCGGCCCCCACCTGGTTGTAGCCACGAAAGTGGGGGGAGTGCACCATCTGCACCGCCAGCTTCTCCTGCTGTGGCAGGGCGAAGAAGCGGGCCGCCAGCGCCAGGGTTTCCTGCTGTTCTTGCTCGCTCAGACCATGGCCGACCAGATAGAAAAAACCCACCTCACGGGCCGCCCGGCCAAGGGTGGCCAGCATCTGGCGACGGGTCTCGGGGGCGCCATCGAGGGCGGCGAGATCGATGATCGGCAGTGGTGAATGTTCCATGTGCACCTCCTCACTGGCCAGGGGCGGGAGGCTACCCGCACACCTGACATGAAAATGACGACGCCCTGACCGATAAACCGGCCAACGCCCTGTTGCCAGGGATGGCGCCATTTGGATTGAGGGAGATGCTACTGTTCGGAGTTATAAGACGGAAGCAACAAATTATTCTTAGTTATATACAAAAATCGAAATAGAATTCGCCACCCATCCGGGTGGCTGCGGATTGAGCGGCGATAATGGCAATATACCGGCGCACTTGGCACCCATGTTGGCCTGACTCGGCATGTGCCGGCTTGAGCGCCATGGGAGCGCGACTTGAGCCAAAAAGAGGCAAGGATCGCTGGTTGTGCAGAGATGTGCAAAACGCAGAGATGCAAAAAGGGAGGCTGATGCCTCCCTTTGTGTAACGGGCATTGCGGCCCGGTGTGGTGCCTGGCTCAGGCTCAGTAACCCAGGGTGAAGCGCTGGCGCAGGTGGGCCGGTTTTTCCGCTTCGTTGAGCACGCCGTCGGCCAGATCGCTGACCGTGATCCCGGCCGGTTGTTCACCGCTGAACAGCACCTGATCGGCACCGAGCCGGTAGCCGCCGCGCTTCTCGCCGGGTTCCAGGAACACGGGCGGGGAGACGAAACGCCAGTCGAGGGCGGTTTCACGGCGCAGGGCGGTGAGGCCGTCGCGGGCGGCCAGGGCCCCCTGTTTCCACTCGGCCGGGAATTCCGGGGTATCTACCAGTTGCACGCCGGGGGCAATTTCCAGACTGCCGGCACCGCCGACCACCAGCAGCCAGCTGTTGGCCGTGACGGCGGCAGCCACGATGGCGCTCGCCCCCTTGAGGTACTGGTCGTAGATGTCCGGGGCGGTCCAGCCCGGGTTGTAGGCGCTGATCACCCGATCGTGCCCCTTGAGTACCTTGGCCAGCGCCTGGCTGTCCTGGGCATCCACCGCCACGGCGGTGACCTGCGGGTGAGCGGCTACCTTGCTCACGTCACGCACGATGGCGGTGACGTGATGGCCGCGGCTGACGGCTTCATTGAGGATGGCTGTACCGACAAAACCGCTGGCACCGATCAGGGCAATTTTCATGGGAGATTCTCCTTCACTGTTGGAATGGGGCTATCCTACGCCCCCGAATTTGATTTAATAATCTGTTGTAAATTGCATTCACTTATAAGCTGGATTTAACAATGGAACAGCTCAAGCGTTACGCCATCTTCGCCGCCGTGGTCGAGGCGGGCAGCATGACCGGCGCCGCCAAGGCCCTCGGCATGACCCCCTCCGCCGTCAGTCAGCATATCAGCCAGCTGGAGAGCCTGCTCGGCCTCACCCTGCTGCACCGCTCCACCCGCCGCCTCAACCTGACCGAGGCGGGAGAGGTGGTGTGGCAGGGGTGTCAGTCCCTGCAGCAGACCCTCAACCAGACCGAGCTGCGCCTCTCGGAGGTACGCGACAGCCTGCTGGGGGAGGTGCGGATCACCGCGCCGGTGGGGATGGCTGGCCAGCCGCTGGCGCGGGCACTGTCGCCGTTGCTGCAGGCCCACCCCGGCCTGTGCATCCAGATCATCGCCGACGACGAGAAGCGGGATCTCATTGCCGAGCGCATCGACGTGGCGCTGCGGGTCGGCACGCTCTCGGACTCCACCCTGGTGGCGCGCAAGCTGGGCCAGACCCGGATGTTGCTGTGCGCCTCGCCCGCCTATCTGGCGCGCAAGGGCACCCCACGCAGCCCGGAGGCGCTGCTGGAACACGACTGGCTGGCCGCTGACATGCTGAGCGGCGGCCTGACCTTCTTCGACGAGAAGGGGCAGGGGCACAGGGTCAAGCCCAAGCCGCGGGTGGTGTGCAACAATGTGCTGCCGCTGCGCCAGTTCACCCTGGTTGGGCAGGGGGTGTCGCTGCAGCCGGAGGGGGAGATAGCCGAAGATCTCGCCTCGGGTCGCCTGCTGGAATTGCTGCCGGGCTTTCGGGTGCCGCCCATGGAGATCCACGCCATCACCCCGCAGCGGGAGATCCCGGAGAAGGTGCGCCGGGTTATCGCCGCCCTGCGCAGCCACTTCGCCGAGCCGGTGGGGGCCGCGGCGACACGTCCGTAGTCCGGGCAAGGAAGAAGGCCGTCCCGGTTGGCCGGAGCAAACCAGGATCAAACAAAGAGGGCAGCCCGCGGGCTGCCCTCTGTCGATGCGCTGTGCCGATGAGACAAGGCCAGGCCTCACTTCATATAGAGGCCGCCGTTGATGGCCAGGGTCTCGCCGGTGATATAGGCACCCGCCTCGCTGGCAAGAAACACCACGGCGGCGGCGATCTCTTCCGGCTTGGCCAGTCGGCGCATGGGGATGTCGGCCTTGATGCTGTCGAGGATGTCGGTGCGGATCGCCTCCACCATGGGGGTGGCGGTGTAGCCGGGGGCGATGGCGTTGACCGTCACCCCGAAGCGGGCCCCTTCCGCCGCCAGCGCCTTGGTGAAGCCCAGCATGCCCGCCTTGGCCGCCGAGTAGTTGACCTGGCCGAACTGACCCTTCTGGCCATTGACCGAGGAGATGTTGATGATGCGGGCATCGCGTTGCTCGCACATGGCGTCGAACAGCGGCTGGGTGACGTTGTAGAGGCTGCACAGGTTGGTATGGATCACCTCGAACCACTGCTCCGGGGTCATCCGCTTGAAGGCCCCGTCCCGGGTGATGCCGGCATTGTTGACCAACACGTCCACCCGCCCTTCATCCTGCAGCAAGCGGCCCAGGGCCTCGCGGCACATGGCGGTGTCGGCCACGTCCAGCGCCAGCAGCCGCACCTGATCCGGCCGAAAACCCTGCTCTGCATACCAGTCGTGCGCCGCCGCCCCGTTGGCGCTGGAGTGGGTGGCGATGATGCGATACCCCTGGGCCAGCAAGGCGGTGGTGATGGCGGATCCGATGCCGCCACGGGCTCCGGTGATCAAGGCAACTTTCTTCATCTAGGCTCTCCCTGCATAAAAGATTCGAACGAGGACTTTATGGGCTTTTTGTGGTAATTGATATATTTGTTTTCAAACAATCTGACAGGGAAACGCGTCACTTTTGTGACAGCCTGCCAAGCTGGCTTGACGGACCAGCACTCGAGCCACCTGGCAAGAGGGCGGACGTGACCATATCGCCAGCCCTTGCCGCCAAGGTGGCGGCCATGTTTAATGGGGCCCTTGCGCGCAGCGCCTTGCCGATAGCCAGATCCGATCTCGTCATGACCAGCTTCTCTTCCGCTCCAGAGGCCGAACCCCGGCCGCACAGCCAGCTGACCCGCATCGAGCGGGTGCTCGACTACATCCATGCCAACCTGGATCAGCCGCTGGCGCTGGCCGAGCTGGCGGAGCAGAGCTGCTGGTCGCGCTGGCAGTTGCAGCGGGTGTTCCTCCATGAGACGGGGCTGACGGTGGCCCACTATGTGCGCGAGCTCAAGCTGAGCCAGGCGGCAGAGGCGCTGCTTTCTGGTCGCCAGCGGGTGCTGGATCTGGCGCTCTGTTACGGTTTTGGTTCCGAGGTGAGCTTCAGCCGCGCCTTCAAGCAGCAGTTCGGTTGCTCGCCGCTGGCCTATCGCAAGCGGGGCCTGCGGCTGGGACTGCGTACCCCCCTGGTGCGGGCGACTTTGCCGCAGCCCATGCCTGCCAGGTTGGTACAGGTACGGATCGAGAGCCAGCCTGGCTTTATCCTGCACGGGGTGAAGGGGCAGATCCGCGGGCTGTTTGCTGCCGCCCCCGACTTTCAGCAGACGGTGCCCGCCATCTGGCGCGCCCTGCGCACGGCGGGCGGTTTGCCACCCGGGCAGGAGCGGGTGGGGGTGGTGGATGTTTCTGGCGCTGGCGAGTCGCTCCCCTACTGGGCGGGCAGCGTGATGGAGGAGGGGGCCAGCCTGCCCGCCGGTCTGGCGCGCCTCCCGGTACCGGCCCAGACCTACGCGGTGCTAGGCCACGTGGGCCCCGTCAGCCAGCTGGGGCAGACCCTCAACTGGTTTATCCTGCACTGGCTGCCGAGCTCCGGCTATCGTGGGGTGGATGGCTTCGAGCTGGAGCGCTACGCCCCCGATTTTGACGGCAACCAGCCGGATGCCCGCATGGAGTATTGGCTGCCCGTCGCCCGCCTCTGACACGGCTATTACCTTGCCCGGCGGATGCCGGGCGCTGCTATCCCTCTTTCCTTTTTGCTGCGCCAGGCCTTGCTATCCATTCGACATCGCCTGTGTTGCTGCTGTCAGTTGAGGTTGCCGGATGGGGCCAGAGTGGTCGCATTTTCTCCCTCTTTCGCGCCAACATGCCCCAAATTGTTAATTCAAGGGCAAAATGACCCAATAAAATGCAAATGAGATTTGTTACTATTCACTCATTGCATTCGAGGATCAGATGTACGCCACTCACCCCCCTTTGACCCTGGTCGCCGCGACCATCTCCGCCCTGTTGGCAGGCCCTGTGCAGGCAGCCGCTGCCGAGCGCCCGACACAGACCCGGGCCGACGAGACCCTGACCGTGCTCGGCGAGACCTATCGCAACACCGCGACCAAGACCCGGCTCGACCCCATCGAGACGCCCCAGGCCATCTCGGTGGTGGAGGGTGACACCCTGGAGCAGCGCGGCGTCAGCTCGGTGAGCGAGGCGCTGCGCTATGTGCCCGGCGTCAACACCGAGCTGCGGGGCGGGGCGGTCAACCGGCTGGATCTGTTCAACATCCGCGGCTTTGACAACTACCAGAACTTCTACGACGGCCTGCTGCTGCAGTACAACGACTGGAATCTGCAGCCCCAGATCGATCCGGTGGCCATCGAGCAGCTGGAAGTGTTCAAGGGGCCCACCTCCGTGCTCTACGGCAGCATGCCCCCCGGCGGCATGGTCAACCTCATCGCCAAGCGCCCCCAGCGGGAAGCTAGGCACAGCGTCAGCGTGGCGAGCGGGACGGGCACCCTCAAGGAGCTGACCCTCGACAGCACCGGCGCCCTCAACGATCAGTTTGCCTATCGGCTGGTGGGGCTGGCCCGCCAGAAAGAGGGTCAGGCGGTGACCTCAGAGGAGGAGCGCTACGTGCTGGCGCCCTCTCTCGACTGGCAGTTGAGTGACCGCACCCTGCTAAACCTCAACCTCTATTACCAGAAAGACCCTGCCGCCGGCATTTACACTACGGTGCCGGCCAGCGGCTCGGTCAAATCCAACCCGCTGGGCCAGCTTGGCAGCGACACCTTCCTTGGCGATGAAAACTGGAACCACTACAGCCGGGAGGTCACCCTGCTCGGCTACAAGCTGAGCCACGACTTCAGCGCCAACTGGCAGCTGCTGCAAAACGCCCGCTACATGGATGCCTCGGCCAACCAGCAGAACACCTACAACGCGGCCTTGGCGGCCGACCACCGTACCCTGGCCCGCAACGCCTACCTGACCGATGAAGAGTCTCGCGGCTTTGTCATCGACAACCAGTTGGCGGGCAAGGTGCAGACCGGCAAGGCCCAGCACAACCTGTTGCTGGGGGTTGATTACCAGTATCTGGATGCGCACATTCTCTACCGGGATACCCTCGACTACTCTGCCCCGGCCATCGACATTTTCAACCCGAATCACCAGCAGATAGTGCCGGCAGTTCTGGCCTTCAACTATCAGGACAACCGCACCATCCGCCAGTATCAGAGTGGCCTCTACCTGCAGGATCAGGTGCGCCTCGATCGGCTGGTGGCCATCGGCGGCGCCCGCTACGACCGCTACCGGATGGACACCGACAGCCGGACCCTCTATCAGGGGGCGGCGAGCAACAGCCTGGCCCAGATTGATCAGGACAACCTCTCGCTGCGCCTCGGCGCCCTCTACGAGCTGGATCACGGCCTCTCGCCCTATGTGAGCTATGCCGAGAGTTTCGAACCGGTGGCGGGGGCGGACAAGCAGGGCCAGGCGTTCAAACCGGCCACCGGCCGGCAGTGGGAGGGGGGGCTCAAGTTCCTCTCTGAGGACATGAGCAAGACCTTTACCACTTCGGTCTTCCACATCACCAAGCAAAATGCTCTGGTGACGGATCCGGACAACGTCTACGGGCCCAAGCTGCAGACCGGCGAGATGGTCTCCAAGGGGGTCGAGCTGGAGGGGCGACTCGATCTCACCAGCCGCTGGGATCTGGCGCTGAGCTATACCCGTCAGGAGATGGAGATCACCCGCGACACCACCAGCCTGCAGGGCAAGACCCCGGTCTGGGTGCCCAAGCAAATGGCTTCGCTGTGGAGCAACTACCTGCCGGCCGGTCCGCTGGAAGGGGCACGCCTGGGGGCTGGCCTGCGCTACGTGGGGGAGGCCCAGCTTGATGCCGCCAACACCGACACAGTGCCGGATTACCTGCTGATGGACATGGCTGCCTCCTACGATCTGGCCCGGCTCAGCCAGCGCCTGCAAGGGGTGGAGGTGTCACTCAGTGCCAGCAACCTGTTCAACAAGACCTACTACTCCTGCTACGACCAGAACAACTGCTGGTTCGGCGCAGAGCGCAGCGTGGAGGCGCGACTCAAATACGCATTCTGACCCTGCGTCCCGGGCCGCGCCCGGGACTCTCTCACCCCATGAGCGGCGCCGGCCGTCGTGCCCGCACTTCGGTGGCGCAGCGCGAGCCGGATCTGCAGGCATTGGCGGATCACAGCGCCCTGTTTGCGGCCGCCGCCGGGCTTATCCCGTCCCTCAAGGGGCGGCTGGTGGCTGCCGGCGAGGCTGAGGCGCTGCTGACGGCGACCAAGCAGGCCACGCCGGCCGAGGTGGCGGCTACGCTGCACGAGCATTGGCGGCTGGCCCATCCGGAGGCGGGCCCCGCCTACTGGCTCACCCGCAGCTGGGGCATGCTCTGCTGGCAATCCATCTATCTGGCGATGGTGGCCGTCTATCGGTTGCGGGCCGTGCCGGCGCTGGAGAGGCTGGGTCAGAGTTATCAGGATGGACTGGTATCGGGCTTTACCCTGCCGGCCGAGCCCATGATCAAGGGAGAGCTGGAGGTGTTGATCAAGGCGGCGGGCGAGCGGCTGCAGGCCCATTGGCAGGTACTGTTCGCAGCGCTCGGGCAGGTGCAGCGGCTGCGGCCCGGTTTCGTGCGGCCGCTCTTGGCGGACGATCTGCTGACGGCGCTGGTGCGGGTACCCGCGTTCTTTGACGAGGTGACCCCCGCCGAGGTGGCGGCCCATGCGCCGCACTGGCTTGCCGCCTGCGGCCTGCCGGCCGAGCATCTGGCGGGCTGGCAGCCGGCGCCCTGGCCGCCAGCGGCTGGCTTGGTCGGTTATGTGCGCCAGCGCTGCTGCCTGCACTACAAGCGCCGCGATGGTGAGCTGTGCGCCAACTGCCCGCGGCGGCAGGGGGCGGCGAGCTGTGAAGAGGGGGCTTGAACAGAGAAGCCCTGCGTGATGACAAGCCGCCCTCTGGCGGCTTTTTACTGCGTCTCGCCGTGTGGATGACTGCGCTTTTACGTTGCCCATCTTGCTGCGAATGAGCTCGAACAGGCTTTGCAGTTTGCAGTTTGCAGGTTCAGATGATCCTGGTCGGCGTAGCGTCCTTGCTCCTGCAAGTTACTGCGCTCTTACGTCGCCCATCTTGCTGCGAATGCGCTCGAACAGGCTCTGCAGGCAGGCTTGATCCCGGTCGGCAGCGCGCACGGCGCCATACATGTGGCGGCGCACCCCCTCGGCGAGCGGGCGCGCTTCGAGCAGCCCCTGGCGGACAAACTCCTCGCAGGCCCAGCGCGGCAGGGCGGCGACGCCAAGGCCGGCGGCGGCCATCTGCAGCATCACTGAGGTGTTGTCCACCGGCTTGCAGCGGGCGGGCTCGATGCCGGCCGGCTGCAGGAAGCGGCTGAACACGTCCATCCGCGCCCGCTCCACCGGGTAGACCAGCAGCACCTCGGGGCGCAGATCCTCAGGCTTGATGGTCTGCTGGCCACAGAGGGGGTGGTCCGGCGCCATCACCAGCACCAGTTCGAAGGCGAACAGCGGCTCGAAGTGGAGATCGCCGCGCACCTGCACGTCCGAGGTGAGCAGCAGGTCGAGCTGGCCGCTAAGCAGGGCGCTGATGGCATCAAAGCCCGGCACCGACTCCACCTCCAGATCCACCCCCGGCCACTGGCGGCGAAAATCGGGCAACAGCGGCAGCAGCCACTGGATGCAGCTGTGGCAATCGAGTGCCAGGTGAAGGCGACCGGCGTCGCCGCTGTGCAGGGCCTGCAGCTGTTTCTCGGTCTGCGCCAGCGCCGGCAGCACCTGGCGGGCCAGCCCCAGCAGCTGGTTGCCGGCCGCAGTCAGCACCAGGGGGCGGCTCTTGCGCAGATAGAGCTCCAGATTGAGGCGGGTCTCCAGCTCTTTTAGCTGGTGGGAGAGGGCGGACTGGGTGAGGTTGAGGGTCAGCGCGGCCCCGGCCAGCGAGCCCTGCTCGGCCAGCGCGCTCACCGTCTTCAGGTGCTTGATGTCGATCCCCGGGTTGCTTGACACCGCCATGGTATCCCTCCTTGTTGTGCCTGGGCGGCGGTTTGTTGCCCGCCTTGAGAATTTCTTGAGAGCCAGTTGAAAAGGATTCAATAGCCAACGCCACCTTATCTTGTCATTTTGGATGTGTAAACATCTGGATGGCTAAATCATCCAGTTCACTATCAGATGAATGAGCATAAGGAATGGAACCTATGACCTGCGCACACACCCTGGGCTTTCCCCGTATCGGCGCCAAGCGCGAGCTGAAATTTGCCCTCGAATCCTACTGGCGCGGCGAAACCAGCCAGGCCGAACTCATCGCCACCGGCAAGAGCCTGCGTGAGCGTCACTGGCAGGCCCAGCAACAGGCCGGCGTGACCCTGCTGCCGGTGGGTGACTTCGCCTGGTACGATCAGGTGCTCGGCACCAGTCTGCTGGTGGATGCCATCCCCGCCCGTCACCGCCATGGCGACACCGACCTCGATACCCTGTTCCGGGTCGCCCGTGGCCGTGCGCCGACCGGTCCGGCCGCCGCCGCCGCCGAGATGACCAAGTGGTTCAACACCAACTATCACTACCTGGTGCCCGAGTTCAGCCGCGACCAGCACTTCAAACTGGGCTGGAACCAGCTGTTTGACGAAGTGGCAGAGGCCAAGGCGCTGGGGCTGCCGATCAAGGCGGTGCTGCTGGGGCCCGTCTCCTACCTCTGGCTTGGCAAGGAGAAAGAGAGCGGCTTCTCCCGCCTCGAGCTGCTCGATCGCCTGCTCATCGTCTATCAGGAGATCCTGGCGAAACTGGCCGCCCAGGGGGTGGAGTGGGTGCAGATCGACGAGCCGGCGCTGGCGCTGGACCTGCCGGACGAGTGGCGCCTCGCCTATCTCAACGCCTATGAGCGTCTGGCCGGACCCTGCAAGCTGCTGCTCACCACCTACTTCGGTTCGGTGGCCCATCAGCGCGACATCATCACCAGCCTGAAGGTGGATGGCCTGCACCTGGATCTGGTGGCGGCCCCCGAGCAGTTGGAGACCCTGGTCCCGCACCTGCCGGCCCAGTGGGTCATCTCGGCCGGGGTCATCAACGGTCGCAACGTCTGGCGTGCCAATCTGGCCAAGCTGGTACCGACCCTGAAAGCACTGAAAGCCAAGCTTGGCGAGCGGCTCTGGGTGGCCTCCTCCTGCTCCTTGCTGCACAGCCCGGTGGACTTGACCCTGGAGCACGAGCTGGATCCCCAGACCCGCAGCTGGTTCGCCTTTGCCCTGCAAAAATGCTACGAGCTGGGGCTGCTGGCCGACCATCTCAATGGCGGGGAGCTGGACAAGATCACCGCTTACAGCCAGCCCATCGTGGATAGGGAATCTGACAGCCGGGTACACAAGAAGGCGGTGCAGTCGCGCCTCGCCAGCCTCACCAACAGCGATTTCGATCGCCACAGCGCCTACCCGGTGCGGGCCGAGGCACAGCGCGCGGATCTCAAGTTGCCGCTGTTGCCGACCACCACCATCGGCTCCTTCCCGCAGACCTCGGAAATTCGGGTGCTGCGCCAGGATTGGCGAGCCGGTCGTATCGACGATGGCGCCTACGAGGCGGGCATTCAGGCCCAGATCAAGGATGCCATCCTGCGCCAGGAGGCCATCGGGCTGGACGTGCTGGTGCACGGTGAAGCGGAGCGCAACGACATGGTGGAATATTTCGGCGAGCTGCTGGATGGCTTTGCCATCACCCGCTTCGGCTGGGTACAGAGCTATGGCTCCCGCTGCGTCAAGCCGCCGGTGATCACCCGCGACATCGACCGGCCGACCCCCATGACCCTTGAGTGGACGAAGTTTGCCCAGAGCCTGACCGACAAGCCGGTCAAGGGCATGCTGACCGGCCCTGTGACCATCCTCTGCTGGTCCTTCCCGCGCGAAGACGTGAGCCGCGAACAGTCTGCCCTGCAAATTGGCCTGGCCATTCGCGACGAGGTGGCTGACCTGGAAGCCGCCGGCATCAAGATCATCCAGATCGACGAGCCGGCGATCCGCGAAGGGCTGCCCCTGCGCAAACAGGATCACCAGGTGTACCTCGACTGGGCGGTGCGCGCCTTCCGTCTGAGCGCGAGCCCGGTAGTGGACAGCACCCAGATCCACACCCACATGTGTTACAGCGACTTCAACCTCATCATAGAGGCGGTGGCGGCGCTCGATGCGGACGTGATCACCATCGAGACCAGCCGTAGCCAGATGCAGCTGCTGGGGGCGTTCGAGCGCTTCAACTACCCCAACGAAATCGGGCCGGGCGTCTATGACATCCACTCGCCGAACGTGCCGAGCCAGGGCTGGATTGAGGATCTGATCCGCAAGGCCGCCAAACAGATCCCGGCAGAGCGGCTCTGGGTCAACCCGGACTGCGGCCTCAAGACCCGCGGCTGGGAAGAGACCGAGGCCGCCCTCAAGGTGATGGTCGATGCCACCAAGGCGCTGCGTGCCGAGCTGGCCTGAAGAACATCTGCAAACAACAAGAGAGTACGGGCATAACGAAGAGGGAAGGCGCAAGCCTTCCCTCTCTCTTTTTATGCCGGATCAGCCGTTGATGTTGGCCGGGGGAGGGACTGTAGCAATGACGGCGAGGGCAGGCCGGGTGGCACGTCGGTCCCGGAATACTGGACGCAGCCCCCATAACCCCCGCCATATCCACTCTGTTTTGCAAGGCTGGCTCCCCGACCAGCAAGCGTGGCCGCTTGACGATATCACCCCGCCTGCGCCGGCGAGGTCTCGCCCATTTTTTCATTCGATGCGCTTGCGCTAGGCTCAGGGCAGGGTGATGACGGTGGGGCTGACATGATGAAAGCGGGTCTCTGGTTCGGGTGTTTATGGGGGCTGCTGTTGGCGGCATCTTCCCAGGCGGTTGCCGTCTCTTCGCTCAACATGGTCTATTTCGATGATTTTGCCCCCTACTCATGGCGTGACGAGGAGGGCAAGATGCGCGGCCTCATGGTGGATGTGATGGACAGGGTCGGGCTCGAGCTTGGGGTTCAGGTGCATCATGAGGGATATCCCTGGTTGCGGGCGCAGAAACTGGTTCGTGCCGGTCAAGCCGACGGCTTCGTCACCGTGCCGACCCGGGAGCGGCGAGCCTATACCCGGGTGGTCGAAGCCCCGGTGGCCTTCTCCCCCTTGACCCTGTTCACGCAAACCGGGCATCCGGCTCTGGCCCCTCTCAACCAGGCCCGCGCCTTGAGCGATCTCAAGGCGTTCACCATTCTCGACTACATCGGCAATGGCTGGGGCAAGGAGAACCTGGTCGGTTTCAAGGTCCATCTCACCAGCAATGTGGACAATGTCTTCAAGTTGCTGGCGGCCGGTCGGGGGGATCTGATGATCACGGATCCTCTGGTGGCGCGCTTCAAGCTGGCTCAGCTGGGATTGGCTGGGACGATCACGGAAGTCCCCCTGCAACTGGAGCTGACGCCGCTCCATCTCTGTATTGCCAACTCATCCCCCTTCGCTACCAGAGTGGACGAGTTGACTCGCATATTGGCGCGATTGCGGCAAAGTGGTGAGCTGGCCAGGATGGAGGCTCGCTATCGCTGAGCCCCATGCTGAGGAGTGGACTGGCAGGGCGGGTTGAATCGCCCTGCCGGTGTGGGCGCTGGCTGGATCAGCCTGCAGCAGGGATTGGCAAGGGCGCACCTGGCAAGCAAGGGGCCGGGGTTGGCGCCGGTAACCTCTCCTGATTGAGCAGGGTGCGTGCCATGACCTCGGCCAGCCAGTGGTGATCGAGGGGGATGGCATTGCGATCGCCGATCACCAGATTGAGGTGCTGGGCACCGAGGCAGCCGTAGCGGGCGGGATCGGTCTGGGTAAAGAGGCCGAGGCAGGGCACGCCGCTGGCGGCGGCCAGGTGCAATGGCCCGGTGTCACCGCTGACGAAGAGGGAGAGGCCGCCGGCAAAGCGGGCCAGCTCGCTCAGGCTGGAGAGGGAGACCTGCACGTCGCCGAGCTGGGGCTGGGGATCGGCGGGATCCTCGAGCTGGATCAGCAGGGCGGCGGGATAGTGGCGGCGCAGATCCCCGAGCAGCCGTTGCCACTGGGGCAGGGAGAGCCCCTTGCCCTTGCGGGCACCGGTGAAAAAGCCGATGAGCGGCCGTTCCGGGTAGTCCTGCCTGAGCGCCAGCAGCCGCGGGCTGGCGCTGTGCAACAAGCTGCCGAGCTCAATCTGATCGGCGAGATGACCGTGCATGCCGAGCAGTTGCAGTGGCTGGTGGGCGTAGTGGCAGTGATCGTTGGGAGTGAGGGGCTGGGGGAACAGGGCATCCCCCTTGGCATCGTCAAAGCCCAGCTTCTCGCGGGCTTTGACCCAGCCGGCGATGAGGTGATCGGTACTGGAGGCAAAGGGCACGTAGACCCGATCGTAGTGCTGACGGCGCAGCCTCCACAGCACCGACAGGGAGGCCAGCAGCCGCTTGCCCTGCAACCTGACCGGGTGAATGCGCTGCAGCTGCAGATCGGCCAGGAAGGGGAGCAGCTGGCCGCCGATGCACACCAGCTCTATCTCGGCATGGGGGTGGGCACTGCGTACCTTTTGCAGGAAGGGTAACAGAAACAGGTTGTTGCCGATGCGGCAGGTGCTGCGAATGACCAGGATCCGCTGGGGAGGTTGGCTGGCTGCCGGCAGTCGGCCTTGACGCGCGAGCCAGGCGAGGGCGGCCCGCTCCAGCCCGGCGGTCCAGCAGCGGCGCTGACCGTCGAAGCGGCGCAGGGCATCTCTGATAGTGCTCATAAGTAGTGGCTCCGTGCATGAATATGGCCTCAAGGTGACACGACATTTCTTAAGCCGAGGTTAAGAAAAGAGAAAAATGAGGGGGGTACGCCATTTTTTGTAAGAATTTGTTGCTGAGTCACAGTTTCAACGTGCTCGGATGGAACAGGGTCGTTTCCGTATGATTCCTGTTTTCCTAGGGCGGGATGGCTGAGCGGAGTAGACCGCACCTCCTGGTGGTATTTGCCCGCGGTATGTCGTTAAAATCGCGCATTTGAAATGAATGTTATCCTCGCAGGAGCCCCATGCAGTTCAGGGATTTCTTTCCGGTATCCACCAATACCAGTCTCAAAGAGAGTTGTTACGGCGCCCTGGGCGCCTTCATCGGGCTGTTGGGCACCGCCCTCTTGTGCCGCTGGGGGCTAGGGCTTGAGGTCCACTGGCTGATCGCCCCCATGGGGGCTTCTGCCGTGCTGCTGTTTGCCGCGCCTGCCAGCCCGCTGGCCCAACCCTGGTCCATCCTGGTGGGCAACGGGGTCTCGGCGCTGATGGGGGTGCTGAGTGCCAGCCTGGTGGCGGATCCGGCGCTGGCTGCGGCTCTTGCCGTGATGCTGGCCATCGCCGCCATGTTGCTCACCCGCAGCCTGCATCCCCCCGGCGGCGCCGTGGCCTTGACCGCGGTCATCGGTGGCGAGGGGATCCGCCAGCTCGGGGTCGGCTATGTGCTGCTGCCGGTGCTGCTCAATTCGCTGTTGTTGCTGCTACTGGCGCTCTGCTACAACCGGCTGCTGGGGCGCCGTTACCCCAACAGCGGTCAGGCCCGGCCCAACCGCCATCAGACCGCCGATCCCCAGCCGAGCGAGCGGGTGGCGACCCAGGCGGCGGACATCGATTTTGCGCTGGAGAAGCACGGCGAGCTGCTCGACATCAGCCGCCAGGATCTGCAGGCGCTGCTGCAGGAGGCCCAGCTACACGCCCTGCGGGCCAGGGTGGGCACGGTGCGGGTGCAGGAGGTGATGTCGCGGGATCTGATCCTGATAGCGGCGCCGCAGCCGGCCATGGCGGCCTGGCAACTGCTCTCCCACCATCAGGTCAAGGCGCTGCCGGTGGTGGACGGGGCCGGCAGGCTGACCGGCATCATCACCCTGCACGACCTGATGATCGACCGGGTACTGCAACAGCCGCGAGGCGCGGCAGAGCTGGCTGAGCTGCGGGTCGCGGACCTGATGACCCGCAAGGTGTCGACCGCCCGCCACGATCAGCCGCTCTACGATCTGGTGGGTGCCTTCTCCGATGGCGGTCTGCACCACATGCCGGTGGTAGATGGCGAGCAGCTGGTGGGGATCCTGACCCAGTCGGACATGGTGGCGGCGCTGTTCAACCTGGCGCTGCATCCGGCGCGCCGGCCAGTCCATAAAAAAGGCCCCCGAGGGTGCGTTTAAAAAATGATGTAAGTATATGAAAAAAATGAATTTGTTTCGCTCGATGTCCACACGTCGACCACATTGAGAAGAACTCAAAACCCCGCATTGTCGGGGTTTTTTCTTATTAGGGGGTTTGGTGATTGCTTTGCATATAGTAGAAAGCCCTGATTGAACCCCTGCAATCTAATGATATAGTGATTGGTAGCTCATGGAACTTTTGGGGTGGTAACTGTGTCATCAATAATAAATATCGAAAGCTTTATTTTCATTATAACAATATTGATATTGATACTTTGTGTATGTGTATACATACATAAACGAGCAGGTTCTTAATTTTCATTAATAAATAAAGTTGTGAGCGTTTTATACTCAGGAAAAAATTTCAACTCAAATGAAATTAACAAGATATGGGAGGAGCGGGAGGATGTTGAGAGATTTAATGCCACTTTCAATACCAGAGCAGAGAACCATCAACAGATTGTAGATTTCTATGAATGGGTTAATAAACTTAAATTGAACTTCAAAATGCTGACGAGTCTTGGCCGCAACCTCGATATGAGAAGACGGAAAATAACAAAAGTTCGTTGGTTTGAGATTGCTGTTACTGGCTCGTTGGCACCTGTTATGGCGTTTTTTTCATTATTCATTCTTGCAATTAGCTTTAACAATGCTGCATTGATACAGATGAAAAATCACAAGGATGTTGGATGGTTCTGGATAAACAGCAATGTTGCATACTCCTTTCAAGCACCCTATGAAGGTGAGACAAAGTGGAAGATATACAAAAAATCTTGTGAGAAAGGTATAAAAAATAAAGATATCCCAGAAGAGTTTAACAAAATGATATGTGAGTCATTTCAAAATGAAGAACGTGTGCTGCAAATTAATGACCTTGTAGATTATTAACAAAACCTTAAGTTTCATGCTTTAGCTATTATGCTGTTTGCATTTTATATGTACGCGTGCACAAATGAGTCATTGAGAGTAAAAAGAGCGAGAAAGATGGTTTATTCAAGACTTATCGAATATATGATGGATAAGAAAATACGCTGATAAAATTAGTTTCTGATTTTTTGTACAGATCTAATTATCACCTGACACCGGCCTCAAGCCGGTGTCTTGTTTACGCTACTTTAGAGCGCGCTTCCTTCGGTATCAATTTCAGACCCTTTTTGAACATGCTGTAGGGGGTCTGACCCTCCATCATCCTGCCCTGATGTGGCCGCTGGGTGTTGTAGTGCTCCAGGTCTGTCTGCATCTGCTCCACCGACTCATACCAGGTTGTTCTCCCCTTGATACGGAAGTGTTCATCCAACAGGGTACGATGCAGCCGTTCGATAAAGCCGTTGCTCTGCGGCCTGCGTACTTTGGTTGTCCGATGTTCAATCCCCTCCAGTTGCAGGAACAGCTCGTAGGGATGATGGTCAGGGCGCCCACAGAACTCACGTCCGTTATCCGACAGGATGGTGTAGACCCGCGCCTCGTGAGCCTCGAAGAACGGCAGCACCGTTTCGTTGAGCACATGGACCGAGGTCACCGGCAGCTTGCTGGTGTAGAGTCGTCCCCAGGCGTGGCGGCTGTAGCAGTCCAGCACGGTTTGCAGATACACCTTGCCAACCCCCTTGAGTGCACCGACGAAGAAGGTATCGACCGCCACCAGTTCCCCGGTGTAGTGGACCTCTATCTGGCGTTCGCGAAACTCGGGACTGAAGCGCTCTAACAGGCGAATTTGCTCGTCATTGAGCTCAATGGTCTGTTCCCTATGGGTTTTCTCGAGGCGCAACAAACGGTCATGTTTGGAGAGCAAGTCATGACGTTGCCACACGCCACGCACACCTCCCGCACTGACGTTGATGCCTTGCAGAGCCAGTTCTTGCGCGACCCGCAGCGGGCCATGGGTTGGTCTGGTGAGGGAGTAATCGAGGATGGCCTGTTCAATCTCGGGCGCAACCCGGTTGGGATGAGCCCCTTTACAACCGGGCAATTTGTCGAGTAACCCCTCGGCGCCATAGGTCTGGTAGTTGCGCCGGATCTCGTAGAACTGCTGGCGGCTGTATCCGATGAGCTTGCAGGCTTTGCTGACGTTATTGAGCTCTTTGGCGAGCTCTAGCAGGCTGAGTTTGCGACG